>JAJRUR010000006.1 GCA_024277695.1 Bacteroidota bacterium
ACAAATATTGTAGTAGCGCCGTAGGTGTGACCTGTTCACCGTTTCTATCAAGCTATCACTCAAATAAATATTTTTCGGTGTAATCCATATCCTATTTTTCAGGAAAGTAGATTTATTTAACCTCGATTTATTGATTTTAACTACCGAAACTTGAGTAAAATTAAGTAACTCAAAAAATACTCAAAAAATACGACTCCTAGTGTCTTGCTGCCCCCGATTGTATGGAATTCTTAAAAAGCCCAGGGTACCCGGCTTGACATAAATAGAAAACGTATAAGTACCCTGGATCGGTTGGGTAGTTATAGACATTTCCCAACAATGCAAATCCCGAACAAATCCGAGATCCGGATAGGTCACACGCTTAGATTTAAAATCATACCCGATTTGTCTTATGTTCAAGCGCCACTTTGGAGAAAGCTGAATAGACCCATTGGTACTCACCGAATTGGTGACAATATCTGTAAACATGACAAATTCTCTATTTTCGGATCGACGCAGGACCAAATTATGTCGAATATTGAATCGATCAAAAAGACTAAAAAATGATCCAGTATAGGCATCTTTGGACATAAACAGGCCAAAAAATTCGGATAATTTGAATGAGGTGTTGACTGTGAGACGCGCATTGTCAAAACGTAATAATTGTTTTTTATTTTTCCATAAGAGTTCTTTTTGGCGGACACCGGCTATGCGATCATAAAAATCATAATTCAGGTTGAAAGTAATATTGGTCCTACCCTTGAAGAGTCGCTTAACAATCCCTATTCGTAATGGAGAAAAATTGAACGAATCCGTCTCTATATTATAAGCTCCGGATACATTGAAACGATCAAATATTTTGAGCCTCTTCTCCGTACTGTCTTTTTTGGAATAATACTTTAGCTCGAACATATTGTCCAATCCGTAGCTAACTGAAGAGCGACCGGTCTGAGCTCGCGGAGCTCTAAATGGACTATCATCGAGGATATTGTACTCAAGCGGTCTATCAAGAATGGGAATACCGGAAGAATCGATGACCCGCCCAAAAGCTGCCAAAGATTCTTGATTATCAGGTGTCCAATTAAAGGATATATTGGGGCGTAATACATGACGTACCCCACGAAGGATACCTTTGCTAAACAGCATCGTGCCATAAAGCTGTGTACTCATCGAAGCGCGAAAGCTCGTATTTCTAAATGCCGTAAAGTCATTGATGGTACGTTGGTCTATTTTGCCTAAGATGGTGTCTACTCTGAGTTCACCATTGACCATCGTCGAGTCCAATATAATGGTAGGGTCATAAAATCGTTCGATGGATCTAAAATTAAAAGTCTCCGTATAATCAATACTCGGAGTAAAATTGATGTATTTGAACACTTTGAAATTGACACCTGAACTGATCCGATGCTGAAAAGCCAACTGTGCCTCATCCAGTGTCTGTCTGGTAAATAGCAGCGAATCTTTGGTCCGGATGACATTTCTTACATCGGCGTCATAGTTTAGTGTGATACGCTCGTACCACTTTTCCGGTCCGATACCCGACCTACGCTTGAAGGGATTGATACGGGTCATTTTGAGGCGTAGATTGGGAAGAGAAACCTCCATATTACGGGTATTGGTGTTTTGCGAATGGGTCATACCTGCAGTCAATGAAAAAGGGCTACCCGGAAAATTTCTCGAATAATTGAGCGAAGACCTATAGGTATTGGTCAACTGTGTGCGGGCATCATTATAATTGCGCTGCTGAAAATTATTGGATTGGATCTGAATCGTACCACCGAACTGTTGGTAGGGATGCGCCCTGGCATCCTGCGAATGTGACCAATTGATCCCCCAGCCCTTATCGCGATATATCTCGGCTGTCCTAGGATCCTCGGAAAAGAGATTGGCATAACTCAGCGTGATGCTCCCCGTAAATTTGTAGTTTTTTTTGTACTGCGATGTCAAGTTTAGACGGTAGGCGCCGCGCGTGTAGATGTCCATTTTTGTTTGAAGATTGGCATATTGGCCAAGTGGCATAAAATACCCAACGTTTCTTACTCCGTAGCCCCATTGAGGAGAATATTCAAAATCTTTTGGGAATAAAATACCCTGTTTTTGCGTCTTGGTCACCGGAAAAAATCCAAAAGGTAGCCAGATCGGTGTGGGTATGCCTGCAATCTCCATGCGCGATGGTCCCACCACAATCAACTCATCCGGAATGACCTTTTGCTTGGTTGATCGAATACCGTAATGAGGTACTTCGTTATCACAACTAGTAAATATCGCATCTTGATTGTAGATAATATCGTGGTCTCTATCTTCTTTGGGATTTTCGGCGATGAATTTTGTCCGACCTCCATGTACATATATGTCATTCTCTCGAGTAACCACATCATATATCATCCCTTTTTTAGTATTAAAGTTAAATCGCATTTTGGCAGCAGCAAAAGATTTGTTCTTGTCCTTAAAAAGTGGCTTGCCGATCCAGTTTCCAAGGCTGTCCCGACGACCGATGGCAGTAGCGAGATTGGCTTTGACATCCAGAACGATATAGTCTGCTTCTAAGCGATACTGCTCATACTCAATGTATGCATCTCCATAAAGATGAAACTGCCGCAGAAGATGATCATAATGGCTCGAATCTCGCGCCCCGTACTGCACTTCAGACGATACACTATCACGCGATATGCGCACGCTGCCCTTGACCGTTTGAGACCTCAGCGAGTCCTTAGATGCCCGAATACTAGTAGATGGCGTAGTAGAAATGCTATCCAACTGAGCAAAAGTCTTCAGAGCTCCAAAAAGGATCAAAACCGCTATGATGTATATTTTTTGTAACAAAATACGTTATATATGTGTCATGTTAAAAAAATACATTATATTTACTTGATATATGTAATACACTATACATAAGCTATGTACATTTTTTTACTTCAAATAATTTTTATTCTCAGCCCACTGTTGCTCACACAGAATACAAATCTTCCGTCTGCTGTACCCCCCTTCTACAGTGGTACTACAAAATATGAGCCGAGTCCACTTATGTATAATAGACCCAATAATCCACTCCAGGTTAACACAAAAAGAGGACCAAAATCTATAAAGTGCATCGTACTGGATCCGGGACATGGCGGCAAAGATATGGGATGTCATCATAATGCCCTGCGTGAAAAAGAGATAAGCCTACAGTTATCCCTTAGACTTAGAGACTTAATCAAGGAACAATATCCTGATTTGAAGGTGATATTGACACGTGACCGAGATGTCTTTGTCCCACTTCATCAGCGAGCCAAAATAGCTAATGACCACCACGCAGATTTATTCATCTCTATCCACTGCAATAGTGCACCCAAAAATACCAAAGCCCAAGGCACAGAGACCTATGTATTGGGTCTGCATCGGGCAGAGGATAATTTGGCTGTAGCCAAAAGAGAGAACGCATCCATCTTATTAGAAGAAAACTATCACAGTTTTTATGGTGGTTTTGACCCCAATGCTCCCGAGACGCACATCATACTCTCGATGTTTCAGAATAGTTTTTTGGAGCAGTCTATAGTGCTTGCGCACAGCATCGAACAAGAATGTGCAAAGACCAGAAACTCTCGAGGTGTCAAGCAAGCAGGATTTGCAGTTCTTCGACTGACTACTATGCCCAGTGTACTCTTTGAAGCGGGCTTTCTGAGCAACTCGGCAGATGCAAAATATCTCGCAACTCCTTCCACACAAGCTATTTTGGCCGATCAGTTGCTCCGAGCCTTCAGACGATATGTAGAGATGATGTATCCTGAGCAGATTATGCATTCGGCTGTAGCCAAAAATCAACTACAAGCCCTTAAAGATCAAAACCTACAAAACCAAGCCTTCTATACTATACAACTCGCTAACACTTCAAAAGCAATAAAAGAAATACCCAAAAAATGGTCAGCTTTGGGAACAGTATTAGAAATCAAAAAAAATAAACAGCACAAATACGTACTAGGTCAATACATCAATAAAGAACAGGCATTCGATAAATTGGTCGAAGTAAAAAACTCTATTGAGCCTATGGCTTTTGTCACGCGCATAACATCTGAAGACATAAACTCAAGCTTAAATCAAAACTAAATCCTATAATTAGGATTCTATGCTTATTTTTGCCCACATTTCATAATGTAAAGAACACTCATGGCCAAAGAAATAAAAGTTGGGATATTTTCGATCATTGGGATTGCTATCCTCATCATCGGTTATCAATTCCTCAAGGGCATCAATGTCTTCAGTGCCTCTACACAATATTTTGTCACCTATGAAGATGTAGATTTTTTGTCCGTTTCTAATCCGGTCATGCTCCACGGCATGCAAGTAGGGATGGTCCAAGAGATCATACTCCATCCCGATGACCCCGGCAAAGTACTCGTCAAGCTCAATCTATCTAAAGACATAAAACTCCCAAAGCAGACTTCCGCATTGATCGTCAGTACAGGGCTGATGGGAGGCAAAGCGATCAAACTCGTACCCAATGGTCGATGTTCCGGCACAGATTGTGCGCAGTCCGGAGACTATTTCAAAGGCAGAAAACAAGGAATGTTTGAAGGTATGTTCGGGGGTAGTGATGGCAGTCCGAGCAATATGATCAACAGCCAGATGGGTGGATTTATCGATACATTAGCTACACATATCAGTGACCCCAATGCTCAACATGCAATCGCTCAAAGTTTCCACAGAATACAAGGCATCTTATCCAATCTGGAACTTACCAGCCAAAAACTCGACCGCTTAATGTCCCTCTCTTCTACTAAAATGTCCGGTACATTGGGCAATTTCGAATCCATATCTGCCAATCTCGCCTCAAATAATCAAGCACTTAACGCGATCATCGCCAACTTCAACCAGTTTAGCCAAAATCTAAAATCTGCAGATATTGCCGGAGCAGTAACACTATCCAAAGAAATGATCGCCGGCTCGCAAAATATGATTGCTTCTCTGCAAACCACTGTAGAAGAATCAGCCAAAACATTTGATCAACTCAATACCCTACTAGAAAAAGTCAGCCAAGGTGACGGTTCGCTAGCTCAACTCATCAATGACAAGCAACTCTACGAACAACTCCAAGGAGTTAGCAAAAATCTCGAACTCCTACTGCAAGACTTTAGGCTCAACCCCAAAAGATATGTCAATGTATCTGTCTTCGGCAAAAAACAAAAAAAATACGAACTACCCGAGAATGATCCGGCTTTTGATCAAAACAAATAAAGTACTTAGTACTTACCTAAAAAACCTCAACTACGAGTGCAGCGGACAACGAACTTAGACTCTTACTAGCTAGCGACTTCGCTTAAAGGCTTGGGAGGTATTTTGGATACCACATAATATATCTTAAATATACGATGTCAACATAATTTTTGAATATATATATAACACTGTATATCTTTTTGTAATACCACAAATTGCTAAAACATCTAAGGTATAATCATCTTTTCGTTGTCCTTTGCGATAATAATACACCGGACGAGCAATGGTTGGTATTGCAGAAGCTTAACAATAGATGATCGTAGAGCTATAGGCAAGGATGATTATTTTAATTAGAAGCCATCCGATGTGCATACTTTTGGCTCTCAATATTTTTTTGACTAACTAAATATCGTACTTTGCACTCTGAAATCAATTTAAGTGTCTATGTTTTGGGTTATCGACTGGAATGCTGATCCGATTATTGCCAAGTTTGGTGTTTTTGAGCTGCGATGGTATAGTCTGATGTTCGCCTTGGGATTTGTCTTGGGCTACCAGATCATGAAAAAAATATTTAAGCGAGAGGGTGAACCTTTGACTTGGTTAGATAGCTTGTTGACCTATTTGGTCATAGGTACAATCATAGGCGCGCGACTCGGCCATACGATCTTTTATGAGTGGGACTATTATAAAAACCACTTGATCGAAATGTTACTGCCGATATCATTAGAGCCCAAAGTACATTTTACAGGATTTAGAGGGCTTGCGAGTCATGGAGGAGCTATTGCACTCATCATAATGATGTGGTTATGGTCAAAACGCATATCCAAAAAACCCGTCCTCTGGATATGGGATAGAGTAAGTATCCCTATAGCACTCGTTGGCAGTTTTATTCGATTTGGCAATCTGATGAATCATGAAATCATTGGCAAACCTACCGATGTACCATGGGCATTTGTTTTTAATCTTGTAGATCAACAAGCACGTCATCCTGCCCAACTTTACGAGTCGATATCCTATTTTTTGATCTTCTTATTTCTCGCACATATCTACTGGCGCAATGATGCCGGCAAGTACCGCGGTCGTATATTTGGATGGTTTCTCATACTACTATGGGGAGCACGTTTTATTATAGAATTTTTTAAAACCAAAATGGGTGGATTGGAAGAAATCATCCCCATAGGACTGAGCACAGGACAAATGCTCAGCATCCCTCTGATAATAGCCGGAATTTGGTTTCTATGGCATTCCAAAGACATGAAATCTGTCGATTAGCAGATGTCAGAACGAGCGCATTCTATTTCAAATTTTTGGAGGCTACTTCAAATAACCCACTCAGCCAACATCCGCTGATAGAGTTCCAGCACTTCCAACCGACCCACCCCGCGCAATTTGAGTCTTCCGGTTTTGATTCTAAAATAATCTGCCAGCACATCGCCTTGCTGTTCGTAGTTGAGTTGTTCAAATTTGCCACCACTCCGGTAAAACTCCAAGAGTCCATATATCCCTCCATAGTCATATTTGGCTTCAGAAAATTGAGCGCGAAGGGCACGAACTATATATACTGACCCGTAGCGCCGGTATTGCCAGATATGAATCAATTCATGGATAAATGTATCGTCACGTATCTGTCCCCAATAGTTGATGATCTCAAAACTCACATAAGCAATCTTGTACTGAGCCGTAATGATAAAAGCCCCTGGGTTGATCAATATCATATCCCAGTCCACAAAATCCTCTTTGAGTATCGACCGAGCAAGCGACAACTCTCTATCGCTCAAACCCCTAACCGATCTACGCGTCCATAGAATGACCAGCTGATACATCTCCGCCCATCCGATAAGATCTAAGACCAAGATAGCCCACTCCAGCCACCAAAATAAAATAGACCGGACACTATCTATTTTGGACACACCCCGAATCGGATGCATCAAAATGCGCACTAATCGTGTCAAAAAGGATGTCACCCAAGCCTTAAGCAAACGCACGCTATGTCGTATTCTGAACAACAAAAGTCTAGATTTCTTGCCTTATGTCCATAAAAAATGCCATTCCGGCAAACAAGCTATACGAGAGTAATGCAGAAATGGCAAGCGACTGCACACTTGTGGGTACCGGCAAGATAAAAGCTTGGAGAACAGCGGCTAGAACCAAAACAGCAGCCAATACTATCCAGCGGTACTTGCCGATCAGATGATGTCCCGCCTTGAGTCGGCTGACACAGTAGAGCATCCCACTCATCAATAGTAACATCTCCAAACCAAAACTCGGTAACTTATGATGCCATAAGCCAAAACCAAACTTCGGAGGTCTATCCCCAACTATGGGCAAATCCGGAGTATGGACGATCAAATCCAAAAACCAATGAGATAATACAGCTAGAAACAATAACCAAGCCATCTTGCCATTCATCTTCAGCCCTCGGCCAAACAAATACATGCACAGCCCCCATATCCATACGGCGACCAGACTATGTGTATAGGGATAATACTCTAAATCCATATGGCTAGATGCCGTAAAATACGGTACGATACGGAGTCGCTCTACACCGAGTAAGGCCAATGGAAAAAACAAAATATCCACTAACTGCACTGCTATAAATAGCCATCCCAAAGAAAGGCGTGGAGCTCTCCCTTTAAGATAAAATGCAGCTGCATAGTGTCCTATAAACATATCCTTTCTTTTTGATTGGAGGGCTTTGCTCCAAAAAATATCAGCTAAACCGAAGCGCTTTGACCGGATCTATTTTACTCACCAAATAGGATGGAATCAACATAAACAATAATATAGTAATCAAGGTCAGCACGTTGAGCCCTATCCACCACGGGATATCGATCCGAATCGGGACATATGAAATATAATAATCCGCTTCATTCAGCTTTAGAAATCTTGTATAGCGTTGTGTAAGGCATAGTACCAAAGCCAAAACATTACCGATGATTAGGCTATAGCCAATAATTAATCCCGCCTTGTACAAAAATATC
>JAJRUR010000149.1 GCA_024277695.1 Bacteroidota bacterium
AATCCATCATACTCATCGATCAATACTTCTGACGCTTGAATATCATTTGCCCAAAGGTCGTATTGGTATAGTTTAGTAAAAGCAGATACATAGACAAAGCGTGAGTTGGGAGAAAAGGCTACTCCACCTCGATTTTTATTTTGTGTTGGAATCTGGATATATTTAGAGAGAAAGCCGGTAGTACGGTTAAAATCAAATAACATCAAACCGACATCTCGATCGTAATAGGCATATTTAGTTCCATTAGGTGAAAAGCAGGCTTGACCCGCTCCCGTACCCATCGTACTAGTAGCTTGTCCAATATCCTGAATAAAAGGACCTACTATCCCTGATTCTGTGAGTAAGAATTTTTTAAACCGATTAGATTCTCTTTCGTGGACAAAGAACCACCAGGATTGGTTATCGCTGTGTTTGCAAGCGGTTACATCTGAAGAGATGAGGGTGTCATTTTGAATGACGATTTGGTTTTTGAGTATAACTTCACCTCGACCATTGTCACCGGTCATATCGACGATCGAGTACAAAAGCTTATCAATAAAAATATCTAAGGGTTCAGAAACAATAGTTTTTGATTTGTGCAAAATTATATATTTGGAATCAGAATTGGGCCATGGCAGAGCAATAGCCCCCTGTCTAGTTGTATAGCCCTCAGGGCACTCATTCCATCTAAGATTGCTAGGAGTCAGGCTATCACCTCCTTTCATTCGTTGGTGATCAGCACGAGCTACGAAACAAGAATTGCTATAAAACAAGAGATTTCCATCTACATCACTCATAATAGCATGTTGTCCATTAAGATCCATTTCTCGATCTACTTGTGTGATACGTGGGGGGCTATAATTGAAGTTGATATCTGAGCCACCATATTCACTGAAAGTATCGTAGGGATTGAAACTGTCATAACCGAAGAGCCAGTTATAATCATGTTTTTGGGCTTGTAAGAGGGTACCAATCATCAGAAAAATCAGAACTATATATTTTTTCATTTTTTCTATTTGAGATCTTTTGATTAAAATGGGCTCCTGCTTTAAATGAGCAGGAGCCGATGATATAATTATTTAATAACACTTAGTTTATGAATAGATGATTTATCATCATTCTTTTGTATTTCTATAAAATAGATACCACTTGCAAGACTACTAATATCTATTTGCAAGTCCGGCAGGTCTATCATCATGATCAACTGTCCTCGTAAATCATATATAACTATCCTCTGCACTTCTTGTACTCCTATATTTAGGATGTCAGATGTCGGATTGGGATATATAGGTATCTGATCGGTACCGGAGATACTTTCCTCAAGGACAATTCTTGATTGTGCAGCTATACAGTTATCTTCATCTCTAGGTAGGCTATAACTGCCATCATCCAGTAGCATAGACATACCACGAGCGCGTAAAACAGCATCTCCATCGGACAAGAAACATTTGTCAGCTAGGTCATGAATCGCTGTTAGATCTGTTGTGCTCAATGTCCCATCTGTTGAGCTAAGAAAATTGAGATATAGATCCAAAAAATTGATTTCATTCTGATCAATGGTACTTAGTGCCGTAATTGCTTGCAAATCTGATCGAATACTAGCTACTTCAGTACTTAGATCTACTGAATTATTAGACTGAATGGTGTACAATTGCGATAGTGTACCGACTATGTTATTTTGTATGGAATTGAGTAAGCTAGTGTTGTAGTTTTCTTTAGCAAATTCTTGACTCCAACTGTCTTCCAAAATGCTCAGTTGACTAAGGAGAGTAGTTACAGTAGATGCCGTAGAAGCATTCAATAAATGGATTTGGCGGATTGATTTTCGAATAGCTTCTAATTGACCGATGGGCTGATTACTCTTTGCTGTATAG
Organism: Bacteroidota bacterium; assembly: GCA_024277695.1. Classification (GTDB taxonomy): domain Bacteria; phylum Bacteroidota; class Bacteroidia; order Chitinophagales; family Saprospiraceae; genus JAJRUR01. The sequence continues at coordinate 1,854 of JAJRUR010000149.1, forward strand.
AAACTTTGATAAGCTGCCGGAATACTATCCATCTCATCTAGTATCTTATAGAGATGTGCTTGTCCTGTTCTGTGCATTTCATCATCCAAATCTCCTATATAAAGATCCTCATCTCGGATGTGATCATACAACTCCGGATCGAGAGGTGGCTCAAAGGGTATGCCGGGGTTACACTCGTTAGGAGCACAGGTATATGTTGGACTAGTAGTCCTAGGAACAAACCAATTATTCCCTTGATTATTCGATGGATTATGACCGGGGATATTAGGGTCTATGAAAAATTCAGATCGTTTTACAATTGAGCTGTTCGTACTATGATGAATAGCCTGAAATCCGAATGCTGCATTGCCAGTAAAGCTATTGCCGTGATTGGGATCTGAGCTCATAGCGGGTTGGTCACCGGTAATTGCTTGGCCAAAGCCATTAAATCCATACTCCATATCCAGACTTTGGGCATCCATATTATTGGCTTTTAAGGAAGTGCCGTCACACATACCGCGGACGGTTATTCCCCAGTTGGTATTGGGGTCATTCAAGTCATTGCAGGATATATCATTTTGGGATGAACCTCCCATAGCGATACCAGTACCTAAAGCCGCTTCAGAATAGCTGGCGGCATTACAATAGACTCTGTTATTTGCACCACCATTTAGAGAAATAGAATGATGAAAAGTTAATCCCGGTGTTTCTAAGACATCCAATATATTTTCTAGTAGCTGCATTTTATAACTATCTGCAAACCAAAGAGGTGCGTATCCTGTTTGCTCTATGTCATTATTATTGATGATGATCTCACCATATTGGGATGTGAGATTGGTTCCGAGGATGCCCGTTGAGAAAGTGTATGCTCCTTGCATTTCATATTGACTGATCAGATTATCTTCGATATTTATTCCAAAAGGAAATTCTCCTTCTAATAATACCCCTCTAAGTCTAGCTTCCACTAGGCTATTAAATAAAAAGAACTGCTGAAAAACCGCGGGTCTTCGATTGCTGATGCCTATGTCACAATCGCGAATAATCATACGATCGAGCCAAAGAAAACTCGATACGGCATGGATGGCAGTATAGCAGTTATTAAAGTCGGATAGGGTGCTATATTCCTTGGCATCGTGAGGTGTTTCGTTTTGATTTATAAACCCATTATATTTTAGGCTGGAACTAAGAGCGAAATCTGCTATGCCATTACTCCTCAGCCATATACCATTTCCACTAATCGGTATATTAGGGTCACGGTGTATATTCATAAAACTTGTTCCTCTGACTCTGAGTCTTGTGTCATTAGCAATAATACCATTGGACATATTATCAAAGGTATTATAAAGCAGCAAGCTTGGGTTGGATCCTCTGTCTTCATAAATTAATAATTCAGGCATACTACTTACATGAATACCTACAAAAGGAATAGAATTCCAGTTTTGTTGACCGGCATATGGAGGCAGCAATGAATTGTCTCCTTTAAAATGCAGGCCTGCAAATAAGTTGCCTTCTACGCCAAAAGGAAACATAATTTGAGTTGTTGATGCTTGGGTAATGTCCTGAGGAGGCTCAAAAAAAATACCGTAATAGTTATCAGTAAAGTTAACTTGATATGCCATATAATGGGCACCATTCTCGAGATAACTACCGTACTCTGCATCCTCAATATCGGATCTGGTAATTTCTAAATCCCCACCATTGTTAACTCTAAGTCCTCGCCACATTTGGTCGCATCCGTATAGAGTGCTTCGATCGATGTTTAAATCTAAATTATCAGGTACCACGATTTCGGCTCCCGGCTTCATAACAATTTCAGATCGATAAAAAGTATATTCGTCCACATCGGCAATGAGTTGTCCATTTAGAACTATGTTTTGGATTGTATTGGTTGATGAGACCAGATCAGCAAGTGGTCCATTGGGAGCGATCAGACTGGATAAATTGATTGAACCATTCGTTTGACCAATTTCGATATAGTTTAGCTCAAATACTTCAAAACAAAATATTAAATCATCTTCGATTACCCAAATCTGAATTTCTTTTATACCTGCAGCATTAGCACGCTTTCTAAAAAATGCATTTAATTGAAGATAGGATGCATCATCTCCATTTTGACCTAGTACAATACTTGAATTTATCCGTTGAGGATCCATTCCAGGAAGAGAACTCGGTACGACACTTACTCCGCTATGACTTTGCAATTCATAATAAGCATTATCAAAATAAATTTGCATTTCCCACTCACCATATGGTAATGCCATATTCCATATTGATCCTGATACTTCCATATCTCTGTCGCATTCTTGATAGGAGTATTTTACGAAAAAGTTATCACATGATGACTGTGCTGTCCCTACATTTGGCCAAATAAAACACATCAAGGGCAACATCACAAATACCGTTTTGAGTACGCGCTGTACCGAGTGAATAATGGGAGTCAGCCTCTCGCTGACTCTGTCTGCTTGATCGCTTGATCGCTTGATCGCTTGATCGCTTGATCGCTTGATCGCTTGATCGCTTGATCGCTTGATCGCTTGATCGCTTGATCGCTTGATCGCTTGATCGCTTGATCGCTTGAT
>JAJRUR010000150.1 GCA_024277695.1 Bacteroidota bacterium
GACCTCTTCCTTACTAAGTTTAGTGCTTCATTTCGGGCTATGCGGTACAGCCAAGTGTACAGACCTGATTCGCCCGCAAAAGTAGCTATATGCTTATAGACTTTTACAAATACATTTTGAAGTACATCATCCGTATCATCATGGTTGCCCACTATTCTTCTGATCTGTCCGTATAGTCTATTTTGATATTTGTCCATAAGGCACACCATCCCGCGATTGACGGCACGATCATCTTTGAGCCAGTCTATAATTTGATCGTCTGTTATCTCCATTGTCCGACTTGTGTCGTCTTGTTTTCATTATCTTTGACTCAGAGATTATAAATAGGTTTAAACGCTTATTTACCTTTGAGTCATTTATGCTACCAAAGGTAGCCAAAATTGCTATAGTTATGTTCAGTACACTCAGTAGATGGATCATGAAGCTCTTCGGTTGGAAGAATACAGGGCAAAACCCCAAACATCTGGACAAATATATGGTGGTGGTAGTGCCACATACTTCTAATTGGGATTTTCCACTTGGGCTTTTGGCTAGATCTGCCTGGGGACTGGACATCAAGTATGTAGGCAAAAAGGAAATGTTTCGCTGGCCATTCGGCACTTTGATGAAATGGCTGGGCGGTTATCCGGTCGATCGATCAAAAGCAAGTAACTTCGTGTCAGCAGTAGTCCAAATCATTAAGAAAAAAGAAAAATTTGCGCTTTGTATAGCACCGGAAGGTACTCGAAAAAAAGTCAAAAAACTCAAGCGCGGATTCTATTATATGGCCAAAGGTGCTGACATACCTATAGTTTTGGTCACTTTTGATTATGCCAAAAAAGAAATCCACTGGGCAGAGCCCTTTATGCCTACAGATGATGAAGACGCCGATATGCGTCTAATCTATGATCATTTTCGCGGTGCAAAAGGTAAGGTTGCAGCTAATAGTTTTGATGCAATTTATAAGCCAAGATGACCTATTTAAAAATTTTTTTTGTACATTTACTTTTTTAAATATCTCGAATCTGCCTTAGGCAGTTTCTATTAACCAATCAACAAAATTTTATTCTTATGTCTGTAATGAAAGTTATCGAAATTATGTCCAGTTCTGACAAAAGTTGGGAGGATGCCACGAGAAAGGCTGTAGCAAAAACCGCCAACAGTGTGAATCACGTACGCTCAGCATTTGTACAGTCTCAAAGTGTAACAGTTAAAGGTGGAGAAGTCAATGAATATCGCGTAAACCTAAAAATAACATTTGAGGTAAAAGGTGATCACTAAAATTTTTTAGTGAGACAGCCTTGTTTGTGTAGATTATATGCTGCATAATCAAGCTATTGACCTTTCTTCTTTTTCAGGGGAAAGGTTTTTTTGTCTTGAGTGTGAAAAAAATAGAGGGTTGTGGATCGTGCGATAGGATGGAAGTGATGGCGATGCCGGCCAACGCTGAACCCAAAATCAACAGGAGGTACTTTGGTGATGTCAGCATCTAGAAGTAGTATCAGATGAGCTAACATACAAAATCTGTAGCTTTTTACGCCTCTATATATGCTCGATTGCTGACGATTTGTATATTTTCGAGCTTTGAAACCTTCAAGTATATGCAGAACAATATTATCATAGAGTGCGTACCCAATTTCAGCGAGGGAAGAGATCAGGGCATCATTCGCCGGATCACTCAATCCATAGAGAGCATTTCTGATGTTCAGTTACTCGATGTAGATCCGGGCAAAGCCACCAATAGAACAGTAGTTACTTTTGTAGGACCGCCGGAACAGGTGATCGAAGCTGCTTTTCAATCCATCAAAACAGCAGCATCACTGATCGATATGCGCCAACATCTAGGTGAACATCCTCGTATGGGTGCTACCGATGTATGTCCCCTCATCCCGATAGCCGGTATTAGTCTAGAAGAAACTGCCCGATATGCCCATAAACTAGCCAAGCGAGTCGGTGAAGAACTCCATATACCGGTCTATATGTACGAAGCTGCCGCTACTACCCCAATACGTCAAAACCTTGCTACTATTCGTGCCGGAGAATATGAAGGTCTCGAAGATAAACTCCAAGACCCTGAATGGATACCTGACTTTGGACCTGCAGTTTTTAATCCAAAATCAGGAGCTACTGTGATCGGTGCACGTGACTTCTTAGTCGCTTACAATGTCAATCTAAATACAAGCTCTACACGCCGAGCCAATGCCATCGCATTTGATGTGCGAGAAAAAGGCCGCCTAAAAACCAAAAACGGCAAAGCACTCCGAGATGCACAAGGACAAGCTATCCGCATACCCGGAAAGTGTAAGTCGGTCAAAGGCATCGGTTGGTACATCGAAGAATATGGCATCGCTCAGATATCCATGAACCTGACCAAACTCTCCGATACAAGTCTCCACGAAGCCTACGAAGCTTGTTGGGAAAGCGCCAATCGAAGAGGGGTTCGTGTCACAGGGTCTGAGCTCATAGGACTGGTACCCAAAAAAGTGATGCTCGATGCCGGTAGATATTATCTCAAACTCCAAAAAAGATCGCTAGGTATCCCCGAACGCCAAATCATTGACATCGCTATAAAATCTCTCGGACTTGATCATCTCAAACCCTTTGATCCCGACAAGAAAATCATTGAATATGTCATGGCAGACCGATCTGACCAAGTCTTGATCAATATGAGCCTGTCGGACTTCATAGATACGACTGCTTCCGAACAACCCGCTCCGGGTGGTGGGTCAGTATCTGCTGCTGTTGCCGCAATGGGGGTTGCACTCGCCGCTATGGTCGCCAACCTCAGCGCACACAAAAGAGGATGGGATAGCCAATGGGAAAGTTTCTCGGATTGGGCAGTCAAAGCCGACTCCCTCAAATCAGATCTCGTCAGCCTTATCGACCGCGACACAATGGCTTTTAACGCTATTATCGATGCCATTCGACTACCCAAAAATACTACAGAAGAGCAAAAAATCAGAGAAAAAGCCATTCAAGATGCTACTAAAAATGCTATTCTCGTCCCTTTCGAAATTTTACAAAAATCCGTCCGGTCTTTTGAAGTCATCAAAGAAATGGTACGCATAGGCAATCCAAACTCTATCACAGATGCCGGAGTAGGAGCATTGTGTGCTCGTGCCGCTGCTCATGGGGCCTTCTTCAATGTACAGGTCAATGCTCTGGACTTAAAAGATGAAAATTTCAAAAACGATATGTTAGCCAAAGGTCAGAAACTGATCGATCAAGCAGACAAACTGGAAAAAGAAATCACATCGCTTGTCCAAAAACAAATCAACAAATAATACAAAGAACTCCTGATGATTGCTGTCCTTATTTAGGTCTATACACCACTCGGGGCTTCACCAAATCCACTCTCCTGAGGTTGTACTAACCTTCGCTATGTCAGGTATAGCAAGGGATGCGGGTGCTTATAACACTAAAAAAAAGAGGCCATTCTTTAAAAATGACCTCTTTATCATATGCACTTGCCCTAATAGGCTTTTATTACGCCTCAGATCGGATATTGACTAGACGATTTGCTCCAATTGTTCATTTAAGATCAAATCGGTCGAGTTGCATCACTTTGGACCATGCTGCCACAAAATCTCGAACAAATTTTTCTTGATTATCCGATTGGGCATATACTTCACTGATAGCGCGCAGTTGAGAATTGGATCCGAAGACGAGGTCAACGCGCGTACCCATCCATTGGAGTTGGCCTGTAGCTCGATTACGACCTTCAAAGAGTTGCCTTTGGTCAGAGACCGGAGTCCATTGCGTACTCATATCGAGCAAGTTGACAAAAAAATCATTGCTGAGGGTTTCGGATTTGTCGGTAAAGACTCCTTTGTCTGATTGATCATAATTGGCTTTTAGTACTCTCAGCCCACCAATCAATACAGTCATTTCTGGTGGAGAAAGCGTGAGGAGTTGTGCTTTATCGACCAAAAGTTCTTCAGCGGATACAGTATATGTTGATGACTTGAGGTAATTGCGAAAACCATCAGCAGCGGGCTCGAGTACGGAGAAGGACTCGGTGTCTGTTTGTTCTTGTGTGGCATCAGTACGCCCCGGTACGAATGGTACTTCTATAGGATATCCTGCATTCTTAGCAGCTAACTCTATGGCGGTATTGCCTGCAAGAACGATTAGATCAGCAAGCGAAACTTTTTTTGCATCCGTTGCGGAAGCATTGAATTGTTCTTGGATTTTGGATAGGGTATCCAGTACGCTTGTGATACCTGAAGCAGTATTGACCTCCCAGTTTTTTTGAGGCTCCAAGCGTATGCGAGCTCCGTTGGCACCTCCACGCTTGTCCGAGTCTCGATAAGTAGATGCAGAAGCCCAAGCGGTAGTAACCAGTTGAGCTACGGAGAGTCCGGAGTTGCGTATTTGTGTTTTGAGCTGAGCGATATCAGAAGCGTCGATGAGCTGATGATCTAGGGCAGGGACAGGGTCTTGCCAAATGAGATCTTCTTCGGGTACTTCCGGTCCGAGGTAGCGAGACTTTGGACCCATGTCACGATGGGTCAGCTTAAACCAAGCTCTAGCAAATGCGTCGGCAAAAGCATCGGGATTTTCTAAAAATCTCTTAGAGATGGGACCATATATCGGGTCCATACGTAGCGCCAAGTCCGTAGTAAACATAATAGGTGCATGGCGTTTATTGGGGTCATGGGCATCGATGACAAGATCTTGAGCTGCCGGATCTGTAGGTATCCATTGCCAAGCACCTGCAGGGCTTTTTATGAGATCCCAGTCATACTTATAGAGGGTCTCCAAAAAGCTGTTGTCCCATTTGGTCGGGCTGGGTGTCCAAGCACCCTCCAGGCCACTTGTGATAGTATCCGCAGCTTTTCCGGATTTGTAGTTGCTTTTCCATCCAAATCCTTGCTCTTCCAGACAAGCACCTTCGGGATCAGCTTCGAGTAGGTCGGCATCACCGGCACCATGCGCTTTTCCAAAAGTATGTCCGCCGGCTATGAGAGCTACGGTCTCCTCATCATTCATGGCCATACGGGCAAAGGTCTCTCGGATATCTTTGGCTGCAGCCAATACACTGGGTTGTCCGTCCGGACCTTCAGGATTGACATAAATCAGTCCCATCTGAACGGCTGCTAGTGGATTGTCCAAGTCACGCTCACCCGAATATCTCTTTTCGTCAAGCCACTCGGACTCCGCCCCCCAATATACGTCTTCTTCAGGATGCCAAATGTCTTGTCGTCCACCACCAAACCCGAATGTTTTGAACCCCATAGACTCTAAGGCACAGTTTCCTGCCAGAATCATGAGGTCAGCCCAGGAGATTCGGTTGCCATATTTTTGCTTGATCGGCCAGAGAAGTCTCCGCGCCTTGTCGAGATTGACATTGTCCGGCCAGCTGTTGATGGGAGCAAATCGCTGATTGCCCGTTCCGGCACCTCCACGACCGTCACCGATGCGATAAGTACCTGCAACGTGCCAAGCCATCCTTATAAAAAGTGGACCGTAGTGTCCGTAGTCTGCCGGCCACCAGTCCTGTGATGTAGTCATCACATCATAAATATCTTGCTTGAGAGCTTCGTAATCGAGTTCTTTGAATGCTGATGCATAGTCAAAGTCCGGATCCATCGGGTCTGACTTCGTATCGTGCTGTCGCAAAATCTGTAAGTTGAGCATATTGGGCCACCAATCACTCAGTGTAGGGCCTCGCCTGCCTGTTGGTTTAGTTCCGTGTCCCATGGGGCACTTCCCTTCGCTATGACCATTGTTGTTGTCCATAATTCAATTGATTTTTAGGTGAATAAAAATAATGACAAAACTAGCGAAAAAAAGCCTATTTATGTATAAATATAAGTTATATCTACTTAGTTGTTATAAGTATTGTTTATATAGTAAATTGTATTGGACTCTTGCCACACTACTGATAGCAGAACCAACTCGTAGCTATATGCTATTTGGTATATAGGCGCATTGTTTTTTGTGATGCTATATCGGCGGGCTAGTTGATTTTCTATCCGGCATTTTCTTTGACACTTTGCAAGAATTTATCGAGTTCTTGCTCATTGTAGATAAACACTTCTCGGGGTTTGGATCCGTTAGAAGCTCCGACTATGCCTAGTGCTTCGAGTTGGTCCATAATACGTCCTGCTCGGTTATAACCCAGTTTTAACCTGCGTTGGATCATGGATGTTGATCCATGTTGACTATTGACCACCAATCGAGCAGCATCTTCAAATTGATCATCCAGATCAGAAAGTTTGAGTCCTGAGCCTCCCCCGATTTCGGCATCATCTCCTACAAACTCAGGGAGATAGAAGGGTTCGGGGTATCCTTTTTGGTCAGATATGTGATCGATGATACGCTCTACTTCAGGCGTATCAACAAAAGCCCCTTGGATACGTATAGTATTGCCTCCTACCGAGAGCAGCATGTCACCTCGACCGATCAGTTGGTCTGCACCTCCTGCATCGAGAATCGTTCGAGAGTCTACTTTGGAGGTCACTTTAAAAGCCAGTCTTGCAGGGAAGTTGGCTTTAATGATGCCTGTGATGATATTGACAGATGGACGTTGTGTAGCTATGATGAGATGGATACCAATAGCGCGAGCTAACTGAGCAAGTCGAGCGATGGGTTGTTCTATTTCTTTGCCAGCTGTCATGATCAGATCTCCAAACTCATCGATGATCAGCACGATGAATGGTAGAAAACGATGGCCGTTATTTGGATTGAGCTGACGCTGTACAAATTTGGCATTGTATTCTTTGATATTTCGGGCTCTGGCTTTTTTGAGCAAATCATATCGTTCGTCCATTTCGATACAAATCGAGTTGAGTGTA
>JAJRUR010000151.1 GCA_024277695.1 Bacteroidota bacterium
CTCTATTACATCCTCAAGTACCAATCTATCCAGATAGGATACTATTGTATTCTTACTATACTTTTCAAAATGATGCGTTATTTGGTCACGAGTCATTTCACCGGTCTCCAAAAGCTTCAGCAGTTGCGTTTTAAATTGTTCTATCTCAAACTGTCTCTGTTTTCGCTTGCGCTCCATACACAGGTCACATTTTCCACAAAATTCGCCCCGATGTTGACCAAAATAATTGAGCATATAATGCTCTCTGCAAGAAGTATGATCCAGATAAGCAAATATATGATGGAGCCGGCTTAACTGCCTAGCCTTAAGAAATTCGATACGCTTCGTATCAAAACGCAAGGCATGAGCAGCTATTCGTTCTGCAGTAAAAAACAACTGGGGTGCGCTGCTACTAGCTTGATAATCTATAATGCCCTGTTTGTCGAGCACCTCCAAGTAAGTTTTTAGTTCTCCGGGTTGAATAGATAGTTTTTCTGCCAACTGCCTTTCATTTATTTTCACCATCTCTGTAAATAATCCTTCATAAGACCTCAAGAGCAACTTAGTGATGATATCCAGCTTTGGACTACTCATCTGAAGTTCATACAGCATGTGCCTATCTGCAAGAAACTTGAGTTTACTGGGTCTATAAAACGAGTCGGTCATACAAATCCATCCTTCACGCTCCAATAGTTTTATGGCATAATAACTACTTAGTTTATTATATCCGAACCGTTCGACAAATTGATCCAAATCAAAATCAAAAGCTCCTTCGGGACGTGGTCCTACACCTTGATCCAAAAAGACACAAATGCTTTTGTACACTCTGCGGACAAATTGGATGTCAGGATAATGTATTTTATATTGATCGAGTAAGCGCGTTTTATCTTTTTGGTCATAGAGCATTACCGCCCAAGCGTTCTGTCCATCTCTACCTGCTCTCCCACTCTCTTGGTAATAGGCCTCGATAGAAGAAGGAATTTGTAGATGTATCACGAAACGCACATCCGCCTTATCTATACCCATCCCAAAAGCATTCGTTGCGACCATGATACGGATCTTACCGGACATCCACTGTTTTTGCTTATCACTACGTGATGTCGTATCTAGTCCTGCGTGATAAAAGTTAGCAGATATATTGGCATTATTAAGTATATAAGAAATACGCTCGGTAGCTGCCCGAGAGTTGATATAAATAATTCCTGAGCCTTTTAGTTTATTGCATAAAGCGCGTAGTTTTTGTTCTTTATTGGCATTGTATATGACATGATAGCCAAGTTTTGGGCGAGAAAGTGATGTCGATAAGATATTTCGCTGTCTAAACATCAGATTTTCCATAATATCCTCTTGGACTCTAGGTGTAGCCGAAGCGGTCAAAGCAAGAACAGGTATCTTAGGAAACAATTCTCTAATCTGCCGTATATTGCGATAAGCCGGTCGAAAATCATATCCCCACTCACAGATACAATGCGCTTCATCCACAGCAAGCATATTGACTTGCATATGTTGTATATACTCTAGTGTAGTCGAAGACAATAAACGCTCAGGAGACAGATAAAGCAAATCCAGATGTCCATTGACCGCACGGGAAAGTATCTCTTCTTGGCGGCGGCGTTTCAAGCCCGAATGCAAGGTAGCTGCTTTTATGCCGTTGCGTTGGAGTCGATCTACTTGGTCCAGCATCAGAGCTATTAAGGGTGATATTACTAAGGTGATACCCTCTAAGGCAACTGCCGGCACTTGATAACACAAAGATTTACCACCTCCTGTAGGCAATATAGCCAAGACATCGTGACCTTTGATCACTGTAGTGATAATCTCTTCTTGTGGATAACGAAAGCTATCATATCCCCAGTGAGTCTCCAATATGTCATAAATACGGTCTTGCACTTAGTAGTTCTTCAAGGTAGTAATTTTGATAAATATACAAGAGTCTGACCAATAATTCAAATCCCCTACCAAAATCAATATGTTCGCAATGCAAACAAGATTAAGCTGAGCCATAGAGGGGAGATACTGTCTTGTACGGCGCAGATTGTCGGATCAAAAGCTCGGACAAGCAGCGCGCGAAGAAATATCAAATAAGTTGATGGAGACCATAACTCCTCCATTGAGATAGGCATCGCGTATAGAAGCATTTCCTCGTTTCTTGCCGGTATGATCAATTTGGTTACCGGCAGCATCGATGGAGCGATTACTCAGTTGAGCACTCAATAAACCGGCACCTGATTCGAGCAACTCAGGTGGATAATATAAGGTGCTCACATCGTCAATATAGTCTGTTCCGGTCAGAGAATAATAAATAAAACCATGTACAAAAACACCATCAGCTATACGCAGCCTCAACCCTCCACCTATCGGGATAGCTATCTGTGTAAGAGCATACGGCGATGGATTGCCCGGCAAGCCTTGTCCTTCAGTGCCCAAAGGCTGTAGAGCCACTTCACGATTTTGGAATGTCGTCATCGGCGAGAACTTAAATCCTGCCAATCCAATAGACAGATAAGGATTGATTCCTTCAGTATAAGGCGACAGAGACTTCAAAGGATACCATTCTACTCTGAGAGCTAACTCTGCCAATGAAGATCTGAAGTCGAGATTGCGAGCCTTAGTACTTGGCGCTAGAGACAGCGAATCAGCTCCGCTAATTCTACTCGAAAACACGGCGAATGATACTGCCCAACGTTCATCGATCTCTGCCCGAAGTGCAGCGTTAAAACTCGGATGTATTTTGAGTACCAAGCCTTCTTTGAAGCGATAAGAAGTCAAATCACCCTGATAGAGTGAGAGTCCACCTCCCAGGCCAAGCTCAATGCTTTGTGCACTACTTCGGTCAAAACAGGCAAAAAACATAACAAAGATCGACAAAATGCATATTGTATTGCCCTTCAGTATGTAACGAAGGCTAGTGCTAAATCTTTCCATCGGATACTCAAAAGACCGTTCAAACGTTAAATGGTCGTTAATTTGATACAATTTATCCATTTCTATTTGTCAAAGCTAACTATTTAATTAATTTTGAACGCCATTTGAATCATATAATTATTTACAAACATATATAAACTCTATTTTGGCTCATATTTTACAAAAATATATTGGGCTGTAATCTATCAAAAACAAAAATTACATGAAAAAATTATTATTATTATTCGGTTTACTTTGGATAGGCACATTGGCAGTAGCCCAATCTACATCTCCACCGGAAAACTGGTTTAACCTCGATGCACAAGATGACAATGTATATGGAGTAAGTACGGAAAAGGCCTACAAAACCCTACTCAAAGGCAAAAAAGCTCGAACCGTAATCGTAGCAGTAATTGATTCGGGAGTAGAAGTGGACCATGAAGATCTGGAAGGAGTTATGTGGGTCAATCCCGGTGAGATTCCCGATAATGGAATTGATGATGACAAGAATGGATATATTGATGATATACATGGATGGAATTTTATAGGTGGAAAAAACGGAGATGTCAACGACGAAACGCTTGAGGCGACCAGACTTTATGTCAAATACCACAAAATGTTTGAAGGCAAAGAGCGTTCGGGGCTATCAAAAAAACAAAAGAAGCTGTATGACGAATACATCAAGATCAAAGAAGAGGTGACCAAGGGTCGTGAAAAAGCCGAAAAGAGTCTAAAGGGAATTATGGAGCGTAAGGATGGATTGATGAGTGCCATTGCTAGCGTAGAGAAAGCATTGGCCGACAAAGCCTTTAATATCGAAAATGTCAAATCTATCGAGATCACCGGCGATGATGCACAACTTACTATGGGTAAGAATGTCGTACTCAATATTCTGGGATCAGATGATAAAATTAGTTCTGCAAAAGAAGTAAAAGAGTTTTTGGAAGAGCAGTTCAAGGGAGCGGAAGATTATTATTCCTCACAGGCTAGGGCACATTACAATCCTGATTTTGATCCACGCCATCTGGTAGGTGATAATTATAACGACCCGAATGAACGCTATTATGGCAACAATCACTTTGAAGGGCCGGATGCCTTTCATGGGACGCATGTCTCAGGGATTATCGCAGCGATGCGCAACAATGACAAAGGTATGAATGGTGTAGCTGATCATGTACGCATCATGACAATACGTGCAGTACCCAATGGTGATGAGCGAGATAAGGATGTAGCCAATGCGATCCGCTATGCGGTAGATAATGGAGCCCAAATCATCAATATGAGTTTTGGAAAAGGATATAGTTGGAACAAAAAAATCGTAGATAAAGCCGTCAAATATGCGGAAAAGCACGACGTACTCATGGTACACGCTGCCGGTAATTCATCACTCAATACAGATGAAGAAGATAACTTCCCCAATGATCGATACATCCGCAGTTGGTTTTTGAGTAGAAAACAAGCCAAGAACTGGTTGGAGATTGGGGCATTATCCTGGAAAAAAGGTGAAGACATGCTCGCTACATTTTCTAATTACGGTAAGACCAATGTGGATGTTTTTGCTCCCGGTGTAGCTATATACTCCACCGTACCGGACAATGGTTACGGAAATGCCAGTGGTACTTCTATGGCAGCGCCTGTTACTGCAGGTGTAGCAGCACTCCTACGATCATACTTCCCTAGTCTCACAGCAGTTCAGGTCAAAGAGATTATCATGAAGTCCAACGTTCCCGTAGATCAGAAAGTCAAAAAACCGGGTTCTGATGATCTGGTACCACTCCGTGATCTTTGTGTGACAGGAGGGATAGTTAATGCCTACAAAGCCGTACAGATGGCACAACGTACCAAAGGAAAGAAAAAGATAAAATTTGATGTACCTAAGACATAATTCTTCTCATAAAGAATAAGGCAAGAAGCTGATTGAAAAAACTATTTTTTGAGCAAAATATATATCGATGATCAAATATATCATAATGTCCTTTGTACTGGTACTTACTATAAGTTGTGGTGATAAGACCGATACGCGTCCTGCACAAGAACAAATCGATGAATACCTCACCAAAGAGGGTATGACTGCCTTGAAGACCTCCTCCGGACTCAATTATATCATACTTGATGAAGGGATGGGGACTGCCCGACCCGATATCAGTAGCACGGTGACAGTCAATTATACCGGCAGGCTTCTCAACGGTGATGAATTTGATGCGGGTTCCAACGTAAGTTTTCCTCTCTCACGTGTCATATTGGGCTGGCAGGAAGGCATTCCATTGTTTAAGAAAGGCGGTAAAGGAATACTGCTCATTCCACCTGATCTGGGCTATGGATCTTCAGGCACCGGCTCCATACCCCCCAATGCCGTACTGGTATTTGAGATTGAGCTATTGGATTTTTGATTTTTATCGAAGCTCATCCAATTATTGGATAAATCCGGGATTGCGACTTTGCTCTACTTTATAGGACATAAGTTTGGCCATTAGAGAGGCTTTATGGACAGCCTGTTCTGCACGCGCACCTGCAAATAGTTCCGTAACCGTCTTATGCCATAGTTTGAGCCAATGTTCAAAATCGTCACTCTCCAAAGGAGTCATCTTGTCTAGTGCTATATGGACTAGCATAGGATTGCCTTTATAGTTTGCTGTGTCTAGTAGCATGGACTCCCAAAATGTGTACATCTTAGGTAGATGTACACTCCAGTCTTTGACATGCAGATTAAAGATTGGTCCCAATCGCTCATCTGCTCGTATTCGAGTATAAAATTGATTGACCAACAGTTCAATATCAGAGCGAGTAGAAATATCCGGAACAGGCATAAGGATTATTTTTGGATTAAATCTTCGAAAATTATAGAACCCAAACGCAACATTGTAGCTCCTTGCTCAATTGCTATTTGATAGTCGCCGGACATACCCATAGACCAAATATCAAAGTTCTTTTGTGCTTTATGTCCCTTCAAAGTATCAAAAAGGGTTTTTAGACTGCCGAACTCCTCTCGAATGAGCTCCACATCCTCCGTGAGTGTAGCCATACCCATCAGTCCGCGTATGCGTATATGCTCCAATGGTTCAAAATAGTTTCGGTCAAATAAATCTTGTATTTCTTCTAGCTCAAATCCAAATTTACTATCTTCCTGAGCGATTTTTGCCTGTAGCAACACATCTACTACTCTATGCGATTGCTTCGCTTGTTTATTAATTTCTTTTATTAATTTTTTGGAATCAACCGAATGAATCAAATGTACAAAATCAATAATTTTTTTTACTTTTTTGGACTGCAAATGGCCTATAAAATGCCATCGAATGTCTTCAGGAAGTTGTGCCTGCTTGAGCACTAGTTCTGCAACGCGGTTTTCGCCGAAGTCACGTTGTCCTTTGTGGTACAATTCGAGCATATGATTATTAGCGATGGTTTTGGAAACCACCACCAATTGGATATTACTTCGGATCAATTGGTCATGGAGTTCATCAAAATGATATTCGATCGGGCAATAGTCTTTTTCGTTCATTCTTTAATAAGTTTTAATGCAGTATGTATTTCATTTGTCGGAAATTTACAAGTTTTATTTTGACAAACATATATGAGGGTACGACCTTCTTGGTATTTGTTCTGGAGCAAAGGTAATGTATCCTCGCTGAGTGCACCTAAGAACAAATGACCGGGGAGATAAGTTTGATGACTAAGCTGATGAAGTACTTGGAGAGCATCCTTACCCACTATTGCGATCTCCTTGGGTGGGTGGTTTTGGAGGAGCATCAACTGCAACCAATGGGCATAAAAGTGCGGCATACCTGCACCGGAGATATTTGCACTCATCCCTTTAGCCATATGGCGAGCTACTTTGAGATAGTGTTTATTATCATAGAAATGCCCTAGCTTGAAAAGCACCATAGCCATCACGGCATTGGATGATGGGGTGACATTGTCATCCAGTTCTTTTTTGCGCGTGATGAGAGGATCATCCAAATCCGAAGTATAAAAGAAGTACGACGTTTTGTCATCAAAAAAGTGATCCAATGTGTAATTGGCCAGTTCTCGAGCGCGCTCCAGATAGTTCTTGTTTAGAGTGATTTGGTACATCTCGATCAGTGCATCTATCAAGAAAGCATAATCGTCCAAAAAGCCATGGATCGTGCTTCTGCCACTCTTATAATTGCGGAAGAGTTGATTGGTGCTGTCCAATTGTTTGGTCAAGATAAAGCTAATCGCTTTTTGGGCTCGGTCTAGATATTGTTGGTTTTTTGTAGCACGATAAGCTGCGATATAGCCTTTGATCATAAGAGCATTCCAGGAAGTCAAGACCTTATCATCTAATCCGGGGCGAACTCGTTGGTCACGTTCCTTCATAAGTCTGTCGAGAATATTATCCAACATTTCTCGTAGTGCTGATGCGCTCATTTTCCATTTATCAGCTAGATGTTGGAGCGATTCTGTTTGGAACAAAATGTTCTGACCATGCTCCCAATTTCCGGATCTTGTAATATTGTAGAAGTCCTTAAATAGCTGAGCCTGTTTGGGATCTGCCACGATGCGATCTATCTGCTCTTCTGTCCAAATATAAAATTTGCCTTCCTCCCCTTCTGAGTCAGCATCCAATGAGGAGTAAAATCCTCCTGCAGGATCACTCAATTCTCGATCCACAAAACGGAGGCTTCGCTCTACTACTTGCTTGTAGAGTGGATTGGCGGTTCTTTGAAAAGCTTCGGCATAGACTTGTACGAGCTGCGCATTGTCATAAAGCATCTTCTCGAAATGCGGTACAAGCCACTTGGGATCCGTCGAATATCTGGCAAAGCCTCCTCCGGCATGGTCATAGATGCCGCCATAAGCCATTTTGGTCAATGCCAAGTCCACATAGTGTTCCAGCTCATCATTATGAGGAAAGACCTCAAGATAACGCATCAAAAAAAGGTAATTGTCCGGCATCGGAAATTTTGGTGCTCCTCTTCTAGCTCCCCATTTTTTGTCTTGATGTTCCAAAAATTTTTCTGTCACTTTTTGCAATTGTTCGGGCTCTATAAGTTGCTTATTGGTCAGATCGAGCATCTGTTCTGACTGTCGGATACCATGCATAATTTGATCTGCAGATCGCTCTAACTCTCCACGGTCTTTTTGGTATTTTTCTGCAAAGTGTTGTAAGATTTTTATCCATTGGTCTCGAGGATTGTAGGTTGTAGCCCAAAATGGTCGTCCGTCAGGAAGTGCTAGTGCATTGAGTGGCCAACCACAGCCTCGTCGGGATACTAACTGGCAGGCTGTCATATATACATCATCTACATCAGGACGTTCTTCGCGATCCACTTTGACGGGTATAAAGTGCTCGTTCATAATAGCAGCGACCAGACTATCTTCAAAAGACTCGTGCTCCATCACATGACACCAGTGGCAAGCTGCATATCCGACACTGATGATCATCATTTTGTCTTGTTCTTTGGCTAGAGCCAAAGTCTCTGCATTCCAAGGGTACCAATCGACAGGATTATATACATGCTGTAACAAATACGGACTCGTCTCATTCTTAAGATGATTCATGGATTGTTCTGTTCGATCAGCAGGCGAATTGGTTTTACACATGATGCATACATTTAATGCGAGTAGGATACAGACAGTTTTTAGCACAAGATATATTCAAAAAGGATGATTAAAATATTGATTTTTGTCCACATACATATAATATATTAAAATATTTTATATATTGGATGCATAAAGTTCTTAATCGATCACACAAATACGCTTTTAGGATGAAAGACCCAACGCAAGCTACTTGGAGGAGACTCAATGGTCAGAAACTCCCTGCACCACTCAAAAAACAAGTCGAAGATACGATACGTCGCGAAATCGAAGCCGGTTATCGTCTTAAACTTTGTATAGGAACAGACTCACAGGCAAAAGGTTCGACTACGGAGTTTGCTACGGTGATTGTTTTTCTTCGCGAAAAGAAAGGAGGCTTTATGTTTATCACCAATAGTAGTACAAAAGTGGATATGACACTCAAGGAGCGGATGATCCACGAGGTAAGCATGTCCGTCCAAGTGGCGTACCATTTGTGTGACCTTCTAGACAAATATAAGGTAGAGTTGGAAGTGCATGCAGACATCAATACGGATCCGAGCTTTCAGTCCAATATAGCCTTACGAGATGCTATGGGCTACATCCTCGGGATGGGATTTGTATTTAAGGCCAAACCGGATGCTTTTGCCAGCAGTAGTTGTGCAGATAAGGTGGTATAAGCTTGATAAACTCGATTGTTTTGCAACCGCTTAGGCATTGATTTTAAAATGCTTATAAGCTCTTTGACTTTGGTTGTATCTTCTGTATGGTTCATTTCTTACTATTTATTTTTTTTAATAGATTGGTCTTGAAGCATTATTTTCAATTTGTTGGATTGTTACTTGGTTGAGTTTTCCAAGTCGCACACTTTGTGCATAGTCTGCGTTGATTTAGGTTTTCGAGATTGACCAAACAGACCAGTTTTTTGTTGGGGTTTTCGTCTCTCTATTGCTTAGCTGTTTTGTACTTCCAGCCCCATCTTTTTTGCTTGCTGGATCATAAATCCAAAGGCTGCATCGTACTCATTGGGGATCAGTCCGTCCAGAATAGCCTCACGGATAGCATCTTTGATCAGACCCACCTCTCTTGAGGGTTGCAAACCAAAAGTATCCATGATGAGTTCACCACTGATCGGTGGCTGCCAGTTGGTGAGTTTATCTTTTTCCTCGACCTCCTGAATTTTTTTATACACCAGATCATAATTTTTTAAAAATCGCTTAACTTTTGTAGGATCTTTTGAGGTGATATCCGCCTTACATAGTAGCATGAGGTCATCCAAATCCTCACCGGCATCAAAAATAAGTCGTCGTATAGCCGAATCGGTAATATTTTCCTTGGTCAAGCTGATCGGCCGAAGGTGGAGCCTAACGAGCTTTTGGACATAATGCATTTTGTGATCCAAGGGGAGTTTTAGCTTCTTGAATATCTTGGGCACCATCGCTGCACCTAATGCCTCATGCCCGTGAAAAGTCCAGCCGGACTTATGAC
>JAJRUR010000152.1 GCA_024277695.1 Bacteroidota bacterium
AATCCAATAACAAAATCAAATCGCTTAGATCTATATTGGCAGCCAACAGTATAAACAACACCGATATCAATAGCACACTGATCGACTCCTTAAAGTCCAAGATAGCATCTAACTTGGGCACCTTAAGCTCCGTCATAACCATACCCATAACTACTACTGCCAATAAACCGGATTCATGTGCAAAAATATCCGAACCTACAAAAGTTAACAATACTACACCCAAAGTCAAAACATTGAGCAAATAATGAGGAACCCAATCCCGCTTTATCACTTGAGCCAGAAATATTGCCGCCATCAAACCTATCAACGCCCCCGAGGCTATAATTTTTCCAAATTGTAAGGCTACATGACGCGTAAATCCCGTCTCTCCACCGGAAATCACAAACTCAAAAACAAGTACAGCCACCAAAGCTCCCAAGGGATCAATCAAAATCCCCTCCCACTTCAGCACCGTAGAAATATTTCTATGCAAAGGCAAATTTCTCAATATAGGCGCAATCACTGTAGGTCCGGTCACAATAATCAATGCCGAAAACAAAAATGCCACCGGCCAGCTCAAACCTATGATCAGCTTTACAGCTAAAGCTCCTCCCAAAAATGTTACTATCGATCCCAAAGTAATCAACTTGCCGATCACTCCCCCTACTCCACCTAACTCCTTGCGTTTCAAGGTCAATGACCCCTCAAATAATATGATCCCAATCGAAAGAGAAACAAAATAGTACAATAACTCACCCGGAAATAATCCCTTACTACCATTAAACACAGGCTCAATCAACTTCTCACCATCTACTGTCCATAAAGTAGATAATGGACCTACACCCAAACCTATCAATATCAAAGGCAAAATCGCCGGCAGCTTAACCCGCCATGCTATCCATTGTGCCAGTACCCCAAGTATCACTATGCCTGCTAATTCTGTCATAAAAGTAAAAATAACTTTTTTTCTTTACTATCAACAAGCAGAACCCTATCTAGTTGCCATTCTTTTTAAATCAAGCTACATCCGTTCCAACTTCAATTTGACATCTCCGCTTACAACAACAAAATATAATCCGTAAAAGCTTGTGAATAATAATAGACAAACCGCCTCCTATATTCAATCATAAGCTGACTCCAATATATTATTGACATAAGAATCCTAGCGAATTCCAGACCCTATCCAACCAAAAAACATAAAATCCATTACTTTTGCAGCCCTATGGCCATTAATGCTTCATTCAGACGTGAAATAGAAAAAAGACGTACCTTCGGTATCATCTCACATCCCGATGCCGGCAAGACTACCCTTACGGAAAAACTTCTGCTATTCGGTGGCGCTATCCAAGTAGCCGGCGCCGTCAAATCCAATAAGATCAAACGCAGCGCAACATCCGATTTTATGGAGATCGAGCGCCAAAGAGGTATCTCTGTCGCTACATCTGTGATGGCATTTGAGTATGGAGGTAAAATGATCAATATCTTAGATACTCCGGGGCACAAAGACTTTGCCGAAGATACATACCGCACATTGACCGCTGTGGACAGTGTCATCGTAGTTATTGATGTCGCCAAGGGCGTAGAGCAACAAACTAAAAAACTCGTCGAAGTTAGCCGCATGCGAGATACACCCATCATCGTATTTGTCAATAAACTGGATCGAGAAGGTAAGGATGGATTTGATCTACTCGACGAAATAGAACAAGACTTAGGCCTACAAGTCTGTCCTCTATCCTGGCCGGTAGGTATGGGACAACGATTCCAAGGAGTCTATAATATTTTTGAAAAAAATCTAATCCTATTCTCCGCCCATGGCAAGCAAGAAGGTGATGACATCACCAAAATCCAGGACCTCAATAGCCCAATTTTGGATCAACTGATCGGAGCACAAGCTGCCGAAGAACTCCGTAATGACATCCACACGATCCAAGAAATATATCCCGCATTTGATCGAGAGGATTACCTCCAAGGAAAGCTCTCTCCCGTCTTCTTTGGCAGTGCCATCAATAATTTTGGGGTCAAAGAATTATTGGATTGCTTTGTGCAGATCGCACCGCCCCCACTGCCACGACATACCGAAGAGCGTATCATCAGACCTGAGGAAGACCGGCTCACTGGATTTGTCTTCAAAATACACGCCAATATGGACCCAAAACATCGGGACAGAATCGCCTTTTTAAGAGTATGCTCAGGTATCTTTCGGCGCAATACGAACTACCTCCACGTACGTCAGGATCGCAAAATAAAGTTTTCAAATCCCACAGCCTTTATGGCTTCCAAAAAATCTATCGTCGATGAAGCCTATCCCGGTGACATCGTCGGACTCTACGACTCTGGCAACTTCATCATCGGTGATGGTATCACCGAAGGCGAAAAAATCCATTTCAAAGGCATACCACAATTCTCGCCGGAGCAATTTAGACTCGTCATCAACCAAGACCCACTCCGATACAAACAACTCCACAAAGGTCTAACCCAGCTTATGGACGAAGGTGTAGCACAGCTCTTTGTCAAAGAAGACAATAACCAAAAAATAATCGGTACGGTAGGAGCTCTACAGTTTGATGTCATCCAGTACAGACTCCAGCACGAATATGGTGCCTCCTGTACCTATGAAACCCTTCATATCTATAAAGCGTGCTGGATCGAAATACTTGATGAAGAAGATTATAAAAAATTCTATACCAGAAAGAAAAAAGATATCGCCAAAGATAAACACGACCAACTCGTCTATCTCGCCGAATCCGCTTGGTCACTCAAAATGACACAAGAAAACTATCTCGGTATCAAGTTGCATTTTAAAAGCGAATTCTAAAAAAAGTGTACAGATCGCAGTCCTCTACACTTCAATGACATGACGGAGCATCCATAAAAAATTGCGCTCCAATAGATCGACTTCTTCATCGGACTCAAATACGGCCTTGACAGATTGGAGCATTTGATTTCTATCTTCATCAGAACTCATAAACCGGTCTTTATGCGATTTTAACCATTGGATGACTTCATAATCTGAGTGTTGCTTAAAGAAATTATTCATTTTTTTAAACCGCTCATTTCCAAATCGCTTAACGATATACTCTACTTCTGTAGAGCGCACCTCCAAGTCAGCATGCGCTGCATAGATAAGTAATAATGTCCAGTAATCCTCTTGTGTGTACTCCATAAGAAGTATGTTATCAAATTGATTCTCTCAAAAACAAAGCTACAATAATTATTTGATTGTGCATCCATACTGTCCTAAACGTTTTTAAAAGAACACGAGCACAAGCTACAAATGTAACTTTAGTTAAAAAATAAAATTCATCAAACGGGTATTTGTACCCGAGTCTTGTTCTTATGGTGAAAACAATATGAATGTCTATTTGTGTGTGTATGTGTTTGCTATATTTACAGGTCGCCCCATTGGGGCTTTTGCTTCTTTTACCTATTGGCTAACTACAATCAGTTCGCCCCCTGTTTCATTAAGCTATTTTTTCATTTGCTCCACAGTAGTAAGCTGTTGGTAGCACCGTAGCTGCGACCTGTTCACTGTGTACTAGGGATTCTTTTAGGACGGAATCGGTTTTACATCTTTATATTAGAAAATTATCTAAACCCAACAGTCAAAAATCCTGCGAGTTGTCTTGCCTCTATCGCTATAACCGGATCATCAGAAAATCTACTCGTATAAGGCAAATATCGCTCTTGACGGACAGATTGACGTACAGCCAAATCTATATAAAAACGCCCTGTATTGAATCCAATCCCTGCAGACAATAGTTGTTGTGGGTCACCATCCTTACGAGAAGCACCAAGCAACTGATAGCCCGCGCGTAATCTAAAAGGATGAAGAGCCAATTCCCCTCCCAACCTTATATTTAAGGCCGATTGCAACCCATCTTCTATCTGCTTGTTCAATGCATCCTCAAAAGCTTGATTAGCAGGATCACCATCACCAAGGTTTAGATCAAAACCGGTAGCTCCATAGTTGAGATACTCTATATCCGTACTGACAAATCCCTTTCTACCCAAAATCAGGCCGGCACCACCCGAAAATCTCCACGGAGTATTAAAATTGTATTCTGACTCACCCAAGGGAGACTCCGCAGTCCCACCATTAAACGGATTGTTGGGATCACTCAAGTCCTGTGCCCGGTAGGATAGATCCGCAGTAAACTCATCCGTCAGTACAAAACTTGTCGGAGTCTGGATAGCCAAGCCTAATCTTACTTTGGCCCAATTCCGTGGGTCGATGCTCGGCATAAATATGACTCCGACTTTGGCATGAATCCCCGTACCATCGGTTTTTAATGACTCTTCATACACTATACTTTGATACACCGGGATATCGGCATTGCGATCATTTTCAGTATAGCTCTTGGTTTCTTCATAACGGATAAATGGAAATCCCAGACTCGCTCCGAGGAGAAACTTTTCCTTATAGTTACCCCCTAGACCGATCATCAACTCTTGCATGGCTCCTCGGCGTTCTATGCGTTGAGATTTGCTCAATAGTGCGCCTACAGGTACATCATTCGTAATAAAAGTACCCTGGTCATCTTCGACAGTATATATCATTCCTACCTCATCCGCCAGTTGATCTCCCCAAGGGTCATTGATTCCATTATCTACAGCAGTCTCCAAGAATCGATCAGCCAATGAACCCTCACTGATCCCCGAATATTCGATCGTTTGATTAAAATTGGCCAACCGATTGAGACCGATAGTCCAGTTTGTGGTTTTCCATTTTCTACCCAAAGGTCGGTTGACAGAAACGTATCCTGCATTATTGATATTGATATTATTTTTTGATCTGGCGATAAGCAAACCGGCCGAATTGCTATTCGTAAAATCGGATGTACTCCTCGCATTTTGATATCCGAGCGTAAATACATATTGATTCTTGCGATATGCTCCTAGTCCTGCAGGATTGAGACTAAGTACCGAATAATCCGCCCCAATCGCTGACATACTACCCCCAACCCCGATGGATCGGGCTGTTCCACCTATAGTTTGGCGAGTGTATCGAATGGCATCTTGAAGAGTCTGAGCTTGGGCAAATACTCCAAAACAAATACATACTGCGGTATAGTAAATCTTATTCATCTGTCAAATATTGTTTTTTTTCTTCAGCTTATCCCTTTGTAAACATTATTTTTCTTTTTATGCTCCCTGTGGGGAATGTACAGGCACAAAAAAAGGTGGACAAAATGAATCATCCACCCAATCCCATATCTTAGAAAATATACGATTTATATTTATTTACTATCTCCCCTTTCTACCACCTCCGGATCTACCAAAAGATCTAGAAGATGATCGACTAACACCGCGCGAACTTCTAGCTGATGACCTGCCACTGGATCTAGGTGCACTATAAGACGATCGACTACTGCTTGATCTTGTAGATCTATAGGATCCACCGGAACGTCGCGTACTCGAGCTGGGAGACTTATAGGATCTATTCGATCTATGTGACCTAGAAGAGTTTGCAGACTTTCTACTTGATCTAGCCGGCGAGGACTGTGTAGAGCGACTCTTGCGCTGAGTAGCTTTACGTGTTGAGTGTCTGTTACCCGATCTAGTACCATCTACCGGTCTGAAGCTTTTATAGCTATCCTTTCTAGCTTTTTTATTACGTTTTGTGGTCGTAGATGTACCATAAACTCGCTTACCACCGGTTCGCCCATCATCGGTAACGATTTTGCGATCAGCTCGCTTAGCGATATTTGGTCTCGGCTGAGGTGATATAGTACCTCGGCGTGGACTAGAAACTACAGGTCGATTTCTATCCAATCCGGCACGATTGTACCTTCCGGTTCCGACAGTTGGTCGGGAATTACCATAGAATCCGGGTGGGCAATAAACCGCTCCATTGCCATATCCACCACCGTAACCATATCCACCACCATATCTACCGGCAGATCCGTATCCACCCCATCGCGAGTATCTTCTCCAAGGCCTCCAAGGACGATTGACAACATAGCCAATAGGTGAATAAAAATCTCGCCCAAAAACAATGTAGTCATTCCAGGCAAATGGATCATAAAAAGAACCAAACGACACACCGAAGAATGGATCAAAAAACGGATTATATCCAAAACCTACATTGACAAAAGAGGGATTGTATCGCGGTCGATAAAACCTGTTGATCCGTCTGGTGTATCGGTAACCATCATTATAATAGTTATTTACGACGACGGGGTGCTCCTCTTCTCCATACGCATCATCATAATCATAGTCTTCATCATAATCTGTAGTATAGTTCTCAGAAACTACCACATAGTCATCACTAACATTTGGGTCATAATAGACATCATCAAACTGGGCTTTTGCCAAGTTAGACACCAACAGAGTCAAGCAGAGTCCGAAGGCGAATTTTAATACATTTTTTTTCATAATCTTAAATTTTGTAGTATTACGATACTCTCTTACGTATTACAATGTGCAATTTATTACTTTTGTTCCGTTTTAAGCGTTAATGAGCTATTAAAACTCACAAAATATTTTGTTAAGGTCATTCTCTTACTTACGCAATAGTATCTATATAACAGCAATAGGTCTCAGAATGTTACAATGCATTGCGATGAATTTGGAGAGTAGAATAAGATAAATCAATATATGGCAAAAGAAATAACAGCTAGATCAGAAAATTACTCGCAGTGGTATCTGGATATCGTACGCAAAGCAGGACTAGCTGATAATTCAGCAGTTCGAGGCTGTATGGTTATCAAACCCCATGGATATGCGATATGGGAGCGCATCAAAGAAGTGCTGGACAGCAAATTTAAAGAAACAGGACATGTCAATGCTTACTTCCCCCTCTTAATACCCAAGAGCTTTCTGAGCAAAGAAGCTGATCACGTCGAAGGATTTGCCAAAGAATGTGCAGTAGTAACACATCATCGATTGATGAACAATCCGGACGGACCCGGCGTCGTAGTAGATCCCTCTGCCAAACTAGAAGAAGAATTGATCATCAGACCGACTTCGGAAACGATTATATGGGATACCTATAAGAATTGGATTCAATCCTATAGAGACCTACCCTTATTGATCAACCAATGGGCAAATGTCCTTCGCTGGGAGATGCGTACCAGACCGTTTTTGCGTACAGCAGAGTTCTTGTGGCAAGAAGGACATACAGCACATGCCACAGAACAAGAAGCACACCAAGAAGCCCGACTTATCCATGATATCTACGCTGATGTCGTCGAAAATTATATGGCGATTCCGGTCATCAAAGGAGAAAAAACAGCTAATGAACGATTTGCAGGTGCACTCAATACCTATACCATAGAGGCAATGATGCAGGACAAAAAAGCCCTCCAAGCCGGTACTTCACATTTTCTAGGTCAAAATTTTGCAAAAGCATTTGACGTCAAGTTTATGAATAAAGAAAATAAAGAAGAACTGGTCTGGGCTTCCAGTTGGGGTGTATCTACGCGCTTGATCGGTGCCTTGATCATGACCCACTCGGATGATGATGGCTTAGTGCTTCCCCCAAAAATGGCCCCTATTCAAGTAGTCATCGTACCTATCCCAAAACCCCTACCCGAAATTCTAGAAAAAGCAGAACGAATAGCATCTCAGCTCAAATCCAAAGGTATCTCTGTCAAAATCGACAAAGATGATCAAAAACGCCCGGGATTTAAGTTCGCCGAATACGAAATGCAAGGTATTCCTGTGCGACTGGGATTGGGCAAACGGGATCTTGAAAACGGTACCATCGAAGTCGCTCGTAGAGATACTAAAGAAAAATCCTCCATCCCTCTCAACGGAGTTGCCGAATATGTAGAACATCTCCTGGAGAGTATCCAGAAAAATTTATTGGATAAGGCATTGGCCTTTAGGCAGAAAAATACACATCTGGTAGATGACTACCAAACATTTAAACAGCTCATAGCCCAAGACGGGGGATTCGTGATGGCACATTGGGACGGTACGGAAGAAACCGAACTAAAAATCAAGGAAGAAACTAAGGCAACCATCCGT
>JAJRUR010000153.1 GCA_024277695.1 Bacteroidota bacterium
ACGCCGCCGTCTCAAGGTATGGATTTATCGCTATGATGTGCGCAGTGCTGCACTGCGTTTTATCCGTCCGTATTTAGTGATGTTGATGGTGAGTAGTTTGTTTTTTCTAAATTATTTAGGTCACTTAGCCTGGTGGTTTTCGGCATTGGAGACACTTGTGATTGGAGTGTTGGCATATGGAGCTTGGCAGAGTGCTTGGAGAGCCAAGTTGGGTATTCCCTCTACGGTATTTGCCGTATGGACAGCTCTGGTTGTATGGATATGGACTGCGGGATGGAGCTATGTACTGATGCAAAAGATTGCTGCTGAGAGGTCTATGGATATGGCTTTTGAAATGAGCCTCTATAAGTTTCATTATATTTTTTATACATTTAATGACGAGATGATTTATGGAGCACTTTTGCTCTTTTGGTTAGTGGATGTTTTTGGGAAAAATCATAGAGCAATCGTGTCGCTCCTGCTTGCCTTAGGATTTGTACTAGTACACTATTTGTTTTATCTCTTTAGTGTATCGGATGTGATGGATAAGGTACTGAGTCCGTCGGCAATGTTAGGGCTTTTTGCAGTCGGACTCTTGCGCAATAATCTTATTTTGATCTTCGGGCATATGGCTTATGCATGGGCTTTGCATGCAGGCTTTATTTTGGTTTTTTTCGGAGCAGATGTTCGCGATGCACAGCAAAACTATCTGGGGGCGGTAGAGCGTTTTGATCTATTTATCGCACATCCTTTATTTCTTTATCCCTTGATGCTATTGTCCGTTGTCACTACGGTGGTTTTGTTGTACAAGAAGCATCACCAAGCGGAAATTGAGACATAGGTAGCATAAAAAGTTGACGAAAACCTTCATAAAATAGCAGAAAACACTATATTTGGGATGACGACTATATGGGTTTGTCGGTTTTATTTTTTTGTATGATTTTGTTTGAAGGGCAAAGCCTCAAATATTGAATACCTTATGAATTATATTATCTATGCAATACCGGCATTTTTTATTTTAATCGCAGTCGAATTTTTTATCAGTCGCTGGCGCAATGTCCAAAAATATCGCTTCAACGATGCTCTTGCCAATATCAATTGTGGAGTAGTCCAGCAAGTGACCAATGTGGTATTTTATAGTTTTTTGTTCCTAGCCTATTTGGTTTTGTATGACAATTGGCGTCTGATGGATATTCCGAATAATATTTGGACTTGGATATTGTTGTTTTTGTGCATTGACTTTTTGTACTATTGGTTTCATCGGTATTCGCATGAGATCAATGCCTTTTGGGGTGCACATATCGTACACCATCAGAGCGAGGATTATAATCTGAGTGTAGCACTCCGGCAGTCTGCTTTTCAAGTATTTGTGAGTACTGTTTTTTATTTGCCTTTGGCGATCATTGGGTTTGATCCCTATGCTTTTATCACGATCAATTCGCTACAGACCCTGTATCAGTTTTGGATACATACGGAGCTCATCGATAAGTTAGCAGTACCGATAGAATATATCTTTTCTACACCATCCCATCACCGGGTACATCATGGCCGCAATCCCGAGTATATCGATAAAAATCACGGCGGGACATTAATTATTTGGGATCGGATGTTTGGCACCTTTGAGCCGGAAGTAGCTCCTGTCGTGTATGGGGTGACCAAGCCTCTAAACAGTTGGAATCCCATTTGGGCCAATTTGGATTACTATCGTGACTTGTGGTTGCAGATGAAGACTATGGATCGTTGGTATGACCGTTTGGTATTGTGGTTAAAAAAACCCGGATGGCGTCCTGCATATCTCGGCGGTATGATGGAAGTTCCCCAAGTACAAAGAGGGCAGCTGCAGAAATATAATGCCTCAGCATCTATAAAAAAAACTAGGTATATCGGATTGCAGTTTGTACTGATGCTTGGGGTAGCCCTTTATTTTTTATCTTATCATCAGACTTTGACTGCCATACAGATGTATCTGCTTTTGTGCTGGATACTTTTGTCCTGTGCTCTACTCGGATGGTTAGTTGGAGGACGTGCAGTTGCATTTAAGTGGGAAATATTTAGATGGAGTGCTTTGTTGTTGTTGCTATGGTGGATTGGGGCTAACTGATGCATAGACGACTCTTCGCCCATAGAGTGCGTATCTATCTGTAGCTTTGCTGTAAAAATCATCAAGATGAGGTATCTATATCTATTCATTCTACTCTCCTATGCTTGTATGGGTGTGGAGGGTGCTCAGGATACTCAAATGGAGGATCCGAATCTTGATAAGGATAGCTGTTTTTTAGTTGTATTAGGGACAATTCAGGATGCAGGTTCGCCACATATTGCTTGAAAAAATCTTGTTGTGCTGATTTGTTTTCTACTCCAAATCCGGATCGGAGGGTTGTGTCCTTGGGATTAGTAGATAATACAGTATCTAAGAAATATTTGTTGGAGGCTACTCCCGATATGCCTGTACAGATGAAGGCCTTGGCACAACCGTATATAAGCAACAAAAATGAAATAGTCGATGGAATATTTTTGACACATGCCCACATAGGACATTATACCGGGTTGATGTATTTGGGAAAAGAGGCCGTAGCTGCAAAAAATGTCAAAGTCTATGTTATGCCCCGTATGAAACACTTTTTAGAAACGAATGGTCCGTGGAGTCAGTTGGTTTTTGATCAAAACATATCTTTGACTTTGGTACATAACGAAGAAAATATCCGTCTGACACCAAGCTTGGAGGTTCAGGTTTTTTTAGTTCCACATCGTGACGAATATTCAGAAACTGTAGGATACCGGATCATAGGACCTCATAAAAAGGCATTGTTTATACCGGATATAAACAAATGGTCTATCTGGGAAAAAAATATTCTTGAAGAGATCAAGAAAGTAGATTATGCCTTTCTAGATGCTACCTTCTATAGTGGAGCAGAAATCGATCATCGGGATATTTCTCAGATTCCTCATCCGACGGTTATCGAAAGTATGGCACGATTTGACTCCCTAGATATAGAGCACAAAAGTAAAATAATATTTATTCATTTTAATCATACCAATCCAATCCTAGACCCCCGGACCAAGGAGGCCAAAGAAGTACTGCATAGAGGCTTTAATATAGCTCAAATCCATAGTGTGTATGCATTGTAAATATGAGTTTTGTCATAAGATTTTGCCAGGCACTTTTCTTATAATCCACCACTTATCAGAAGAATCAACCAAGGCAGACCCATCATGCCGTCGATTGCACCGGTAAAGTATATATCCGATCGATTGGATTCGGCTCTCCATATCAAGCCGATACTCAGGATATAACTTATGGCAAATGCCCAGCCGTGATCATAAGCTACACGCCCTTTGCTCACTAGCAAAATATGGATACATAGGGCCAATACCAGCAGCAAGATTGCGAGCAACTTACTGCGTTTTACTCCCAAAAGCGATACTAAGGTCTTGATACCTTGCTTTGTGTCTATTTCCAAATCGCGAATATCAAAAGGAATCGTTATCCCTAAGATAAATACAAAGCGCTCCAGAACAATGAGCCAATCAATCCTCGCATGTCGGATATCCAATATTTGAGGATTGATGGAGCTGATCCAAGTCCATGCAGTGGCTATCAAAAATATTTTTAAATAATCCAAATCCCTTAATCGCTTCCCAAACAACGGAAGTACATATAATATACTCAATATCACCGGCAGGATCAGTGACCATCGGAGCGCGTATAGAAACTTAGTTACGAGATAAGCAGATGCTGCTCCACTGCACAAGATCAACCACAACATAACACCCGGGCGCGAACAGACCAGCTTGTACTGCCCAAATCTGCCACCGGTATCCACATCCAAGCGTATGATATGATGTATGCTATAAATCATCCACGTGCCCAGAAAGCTAAAGAGTATATAGGCATGCAATACAGGTGTATGTCTGCCTGTGGGTATAGAGGCCAGCACTAAGGCCGCTACAGCCCAGGCTATATAGAGATGACTGTCTATTATGATTTTTACGAAAGAACGGACTCTATTCACTGTACGAATATATAGCTCTTTTACATTCTATGTTTCCGTAAGAAGAGCTATTCGGACTTGATACCATCAGCACCGGTTATGACATAATGCTTTGATCTATTAGGCGAGTAGATATTTTTTGAGCAATCTTAGCGATGACAGGTAGCCTTGTTTAGTTAGACACACTTGTCGAACTTATAAGGACAAAACTAGGTTAAAAAAATACAAGTAAATAATATTACGATATATTATTAGTTTTACAGACCCGTTACATAGTAGTGTTATTCGGGCTTGAATAAAAAAAACATATCATGACAAGAAAAGTGCATTATCAACTTTTGATGCTTTGTTGGGTTCTCACGGTATTTGCTATTATAGCGTCTTGTAGTCCCAAGAAAAATGTCTATCAAGCACCAAAACCCAAAGTAGAAAAAAAAGATCCTTTGGTGACCAAGTCCACTACAGATGACAAGAAAGATGTAGAGCCGAAAGGTCCGCATAGGGATACTATGAAGACCATTCAGGATATCATTACAATGCCCGAAAGCGGGCCCCAACAAAGTCTCCACGCCGCCGTGTTACTGCCCTTAAAGGCAAAAGACTACTACCCGGGCGAACAAGCTCTTAGTGCTCAGACGGAGAAGTTTTTGAATTTTTATCAAGGTTTGCTCTTGGGTTTCAAGACCTTGCAAAACAATGGTCTGGATATATATCTAGAAGCTTATGACACGAAAAGGAGCACTACGAGAACCCGAGAAATACTGGATGAGTTAGAAGCCAATGAAGTACAAGTAGTCATCGGTGGCTATGCGGCAGATAATATTAAAGCACTGGCCTCTTGGGCCAAAGACCAAAAAGTCATCGTCGTCTCGCCTTGGCGATCGAGCTCTAAGGTTACTAAAGAGAATCCATTTTTTTTGCAAATCAATCCTACTCTGGATAGTTATCTTCAAGCTATTGTGACCCATCTCAAGGAGCGTTTCTCCCATGAGGACATCATCTTGGTCGGCAAGAAGGATGATCGTGTCATGAAACGTATTGACCGAATCCAAGAACTCCAGCGACGCTTGTACGGAGACCAATCAGAGCCCTATCGAGTATTTGTCCCCGACAAAAATCTAGAAGAGCTTGAGCCCGAAGAGCTCCTCCCGCTCATCAGCGGCAGAGCAAAAGTATTTGTTATGCCCTTTACATCCAATTTGACCTATGTCAGCAGCTTCATTTCCAAGCTCACCGCCGCCAATCCCGATAGGAGTGATCGGGTCATCGGTATGCCCAATTGGGCAACAGACAAAAACCTAAGTTATGGAGAACTTATAGCACACCGTGTCCGACTGCCGGTATTGCTGTATGTGGACCAAGAAAATCCTGAAGTAAAACAGTTTAGAAAAAGATTCTTGGATACTTACGGAATGGTCCCCTTGCATGATGATGCTTATCGCGGTTATGATTTGGCACTTTTTGTCGGAAGGGCATTTCAAAAATATGGAACGAATATGCTGTTCGAATCTGAGGGAGATCGTCAAGCCCTATCTTGTTGTGCAATAGAACTTCAAGCGCATCGCTCAGCTGATGCTACTTCAGAGCAATTTGATGGGATCCATTTTTATAAAAATAGTGCCATTCGCTTTCGCGAATACTCAACCTCCGGGTTTTGGCCTGTAGATTAGGGTTCTACAGCACAATTTTATAGCTTACTATGAATGCACAACGACTAGAAAAGATAAAGAATCTTGTAAGCCATAGGCAGTTGGATCTTACGGTCGTACTAGAAAATGTCATCGACCTGCACAATATGGGGGCAGTACTTCGGACATGTGATGCTGTTGGTATCGCTGAGATATATATGATCTATTCAGAAAATAGATACCGTCCTAAGCGTTTTAAAGTAGGCAAAAATACTTCCGGTGGAGCGCGTAAGTGGGTAGATGTCCGACTCTATATGGATTATGACCAAGCGATTCAAGATATCAAATCCCGCTATGAGCACATCTGGGCAACTCAGCTTGATGATGCCTCAACATCTATATATGATATGCACTTTACCGAATCTGTTGCGCTTCTATTCGGAAACGAAAAATTAGGTCTTTCCCAACGTGCTTTGGCTTCTGCCGATAAGCTCATCTATATCCCGCAGTGGGGCATGGTCCAAAGTCTTAATATTTCTGTAGCGTGTGCAGTTTGTTTGTACGAAGCACAACGTCAGCGCCATCTAGCCGGATATTACAGCCAACATCTTGCAGATGATCGAGTAGAGCTGTTAGAAGATTATATAGAGCGATCAGAAAATCAACACTCCGGCGATAAAGTACTCTTCATTGACCCCGAAAATCAAGAACCTATCAAGACAGATATTTGAGAGGCATATCCGGTGTAATGTGTAGTAGTGATTCGTAGATCAGCTGTATCAAGTGCTCCAAATCATCCTTAGATACCGTCTCCACCGTAGTATGCATATAGCGCAAGGGTAGGGATATCAAAGCAGAAGGTACTCCGCCATTAGAATAGGCAAATGCATCCGTATCTGTACCGGTAACTCTTGATGAAGCTTCCAACTGGATAGGGATCTTTTTCTTCTTAGCCGTATCCAGGATCAAATCCCTCAAAATATTGTGTACTGCAGGAGCATAGGTCACCGTAGGTCCCAGGCCACATTTTACATCTCCGTGCAGTTTGGCATCTACCAGCGGCGTATTGGTATCATGGGTCACATCAGTGACGATCGCTATATTGGGTCGGATCGTCTCTGTGACCATCTGAGCCCCTCGAAGTCCCACTTCTTCTTGCACGGCATTGACTATATAAAGCGTAAAAGGAAGCTTCTTCTTTTTTTCCTTGAGCATTCTAGCCACTTGAGCTATACAAAAACCTCCCATGCGATTGTCCAAGGCACGACCTACGTAATACTTCTTATTGAGCTCTATGAGCTCCGCTTCAAAGGTGATAACTGTTCCCGGATGGATACCCATCGCGATCACCTCCTCTTTGTCTTTAGCTCCTACATCCACAAAAATATTGCTCAGTTCGGGGACGAGTTTTGCATTCTTGCCTTTGCGTGTATGTATGGCAGGCCACCCGAATATCCCTTTGCGCAGACCCTTGTCCGTGTGTATATTGACACGCATAGACGGAGCTATCAAATGATCAGACCCTCCATTGCGGATCACACGTAAAAATCCGTCATCTCCAATATAACTCACATACCAACTGATCTCATCCGCATGTCCTTCGATGACTACTTTAAAATCCGATCCAGGATTGATGATCCCATAGGTCGTCCCATAGTGATCCACATAGTGCTCATCAATGTATGGTCGGATAAAATCTAACCATATCTTTTGTCCTGATGATTCATATCCCGTAGGAGAAGCATTGTTGAGATATTCAAATAAAAACTTCTCTGCCTTTTTATCTATTCTTTTTGCCATTTTATCAAAAATTCTTTTTTATCAAATTATTTTAGAGCTATTGCCAGTTTGTAGGATCTTGTTTCCACTGCGTAAGTGACTCGATATCTGCTGCCTTAATATAGTCTTGTTCCAGAGCGACTCTGAGCAGCGTAGTATAATCACAAAGTGTGTGGTATCGACATTGGGCTTGATCAAAATTTTGATCTGCTTGAGCAAATCCATAACTAAATATCGCCAAGACATGTTCTACAATGCCACCTGCAGCTCGTATCGCTTCTACCGCTTTGATACTTGAACCGCCGGTCGATATCAGGTCCTCGACAACCAAGATACGCGGAGTGCCTTCGATCCTTCCTTCAATCTGATTCTTGCGTCCATGCGATTTGGCTTTTGAGCGCACATAGATCATAGGCAGTTCTAATGCGTCAGCCATCAATGCTGCATGTGCTATCCCTGCAGTTGCTACACCGGCGATATATTCATGTCTTTCTATCTCCAAACTTTTGTTTATTAGCGCTTTTTTTACAAAATTGCGCTTTGATGGATAGGAGAGAAGCATCCGGTTGTCACAATAGATCGGAGAGTGCATACCGGATGCCCACACAAATGGTTGAGCTCTATTGATCCGAATGGCCTTGATTTCTAATAATATCTTTGCTATTTCATCCTCCGTATGCATAAGCTATTTTGGATATGTCAAATAATAATCCGACAAATGTATAAAATCTATATTAATGAATCACCTTTAATCTTGTGTACACCTGAGAATACAGTGTTGCACAAGCAGAGATCCATCGATACACTCATCATGCCCTACACCGGACGCAAAAAACAATTGTTTCAGTACATCGATCTACTCGAAAAATCTAATAAATACACGCAGGTGATTATCCATCATCCTGATCAAAGCAAATTATGGAAGGACTTTATCAGCTTATTTGAGTGGATAGAAGCTGCCGGAGGCTTGGTCACCAATTCAAAATCTCAGATCTTGATGATCTATCGCAGAGGATTTTGGGACTTACCCAAAGGCAAAAAAGAAGCTCTCGAAACCAATAAAGAATGCGCTCTGCGCGAAGTCAAAGAAGAGTGCGGCCTGCGCGAAGTGACTCTAGGCAAAAAAATCACTAAGTCCTACCATGTATATAGGACGCGCGGCAGACAATTACGTATGCTCAAAAAAACGAATTGGTATCATATGACCTCTGATCAAAAAAAATTAGTACCCCAGGCCCAAGAAAAAATTGAAAAAGCAAAGTGGATAGCTGTAAAAGACATAAGTGCTTATGAATCAAAGGCATACAATAATATTGTCGAAGTGATTCAGACCTACTTGATACTCGCTAAGAAAAAAAATACAACAAATAGTTAGTTATATTACGATGAAGGGTGATATATTTGGTCATCCAAAATCAAATAGCTGAGATAAGAATTATGAACCGTTTTCTCCTTTTGGTGCTCCTTGTGGTATCATTTTCCCTACAAAGTTTTAAGCCGGCACCTGCTAATCCGGATGAAGATTATAAAGGATTGGTGTTGATGGACTACCAAAACAAGTACTGTTTTGTTGACTTGATGGTTATCGATGTCACTGTACAATACATCCAACTCAAAAATGCATCTGACGAACTCATAGAAGAAGTGGACTGCAGTCGTGTGAATATGCAGGATATTATTGAGTTTGATCTTTCGGCTTTTCCTAAGGGTAGCTATCTGCTCCATTTCAAAACCCTTTCCGGTGCTTTTGATTACCCATTGGAGCTCTAAGAACATAACTTGACAAAAAATACACAGCAATCGTTTGAGTATCCTTTAGGAGTACTCCTAATAATATTTTGCTATATTTTTTCAACACAACTATGTATAACTAGCATATAGTCAGGTTGTTGTGTGTGTATATACGCTTTACCTATGTCCTGATGCATGCTACAATTATTTTATTTCTTTGAATTTACTAACTATGGTAGTGTGATTGCTCTACCTTTGCACTTTTTATTACCTATTTTAACAATTAAACAATGAATACAGGAACAGTAAAATTCTTCAACGAAACCAAAGGTTTTGGATTTATCATTGAAGATGGCTCAGAAAAAGAGTATTTCGTACACGTCTCAGGTCTTATAGACGAGATTCGAGAAGGAAATCAAGTAGAATTTGAGCTCCAAGAAGGAAGAAAAGGTTTAAATGCAGTTAATGTCAAAGTAGTTTGATCTTAACTTTATATCTTTGAAAATCTCAAGCCCGTCCGTTTGGATGGGCTTTTTTATTTTACGACTACAAGTCAAAAGAATCCTGTTATCTTTGTCCACCAAGAACTAAAAAACATCATGATAGAAAATAATGTACAACAAGAAGAACTCGCACTCATCGCACGGTCAGCCAAAGACTTCGCTGAAAACTATCTCCGTCCTCATGTCATCGAATGGGACGAAGCAGAACACTTTCCACTCGATGTAATGCAAAAAATGGGTGAATATGGATTCTTAGGTGTATTGGTACCTGAAGAATATGGAGGCTCAGCGCTGGGCTATCAAGAATATATAAGCATTATTGAGGAGATATCCAAAGTAGATAGCTCTATAGGCTTATCCGTTGCAGCACATAATTCATTATGTACTAATCACATCCTGACATTCGGTACAGAAGCACAAAAACAAAAGTATCTGCCCAAACTCGCTTCGGGAGAGTGGATAGGTGCCTGGGGACTTACAGAAGCAGGTACGGGGAGTGATGCAGGTAGAATGCAATGTGTAGCGAAAAAAGATGGAGATTACTACATCATTAACGGTACCAAAACATGGATCACACATGGCCTATCCGGTCAGGTGGCTGTGATCATCGTCCGAACAGGAGAGTTACTAGACAGTCACGGAATGTCTGCGTTTATTATCGATAAAGGTATTGAGGGCTACAGTAGTGTCAAAATCACTCGAAAACTCGGTATGCGATCTTCTGAAACTGCTGAACTCATGTTTGATAATTGTCGTATCCATAAAGACCAACTCTTAGGCAAAGAAGGCGATGGATTTATCCAAGCGATGAAAATTTTGGATGGAGGCCGTATTTCGATTGCGGCTCTCGCTTTGGGGATAGCCAAAGGGTCTTATGAAGCCTCTGTAAAATATGCCCAACATAGAGAACAATTTGGCAAGCCGATTGCATCCTTTCAAGGTATCAGTTTTAAACTGGCTGATATGGCTACAAAAATTGAAGCTGCCGAATTGCTCACCCGACATGCTGCCGATAT
Organism: Bacteroidota bacterium; assembly: GCA_024277695.1. GTDB lineage: Bacteria > Bacteroidota > Bacteroidia > Chitinophagales > Saprospiraceae > JAJRUR01. The sequence goes on from JAJRUR010000153.1 coordinate 10,629, forward strand.
CAAGAATAAGCATGGTGACGTGATCAAAGCGAGTGCTATCGCAAAATATTACGCTTCCGAAATCTGTGTGGAGATCGCTACAGATGCTATCCAGATCCACGGAGGAAATGGATATACCAAAGAGTATCCCGTCGAAAAGTTTTTTAGAGATAGTAAATTGTGTACTATCGGTGAGGGAACAAGCGAAATTCAAAAATTGGTCATTGCTCGAGAGATCCTCAAAGGAAAATAGTACACAGAGACGGTAGAGGGCTATTACTCCTAGACAGTCTAGCTGCTACATTGTTCCTTACTTGCTTCCGTAACAGCCTATCGGTGTGTCGGCACGCAAGTATGTGGCGATTGTCTGCTATTTGCTGATTACTGTATGAAGATATCTATTTAATAACCAATAAAATACATATTATAAAAATAAGTTGTGTTATTGGATATTCTCAATATCTATAGAATATATTGTACTAAGCTATCTCTACTATCATAGCCAAGGCGAGATTTACCACGCAGCAGCCTGTGGGCTGAGGGGCGGCGGTCGGTATGTGGCGATTGTCTGCTATTTGCTGCTTACTGTATAATGATATCTGTTTAATAACCAATATAATACATATTATAAAAATAAGGAGTGTTATTGGATATTCTCAATATCTATAGAATATATTGTACTAAGCTATCTCTACTATCATAGCCAAGGCGAGGTTTACCACACAGCAGCCTGTGGGCTTAGGGGCGGCGGTCGGTATTACTGTTGTGTAGTGGCTACTCTAGGTGAAGCTTTTATATAATATCTTCGTAGGGAAGATCAGCTGATCTTTCGCTGATAGATACGATACCTCTTATAAGGATATGCATTCATATTGAGCATACCTTGGTTCA
>JAJRUR010000154.1 GCA_024277695.1 Bacteroidota bacterium
AAACAAAAGCCCCAGCGGGGCGACCTGTAAAATATGTTCATTGCATACACGCAAATATATTTCAGAAACAATATGAAACGCAATCAAATATCTGACGGAAAACTCCTTAAAAACTTGTTGAGTTGGTCAAATAGATACAAAGTAGCCAGTGGTGACTTTGAAGTTATTTGTATATTGCATGGAGAGATGTTTTTTTGTTCGTTCCTACAATGCACTGAAGTTCAGTTAATTATAGCTCACATAACTCCCTTTTTTTCTATTTTGTAACTACCGAAACTTGAGTTATTTATAGCATTATCCCTATCTTTGTGGCAGCTAAGATTAGCTAATTCATTACAACAGTTATCATTCTATGTCAGAAAAGCATCCGGAAGTATCTTTTGAGGATTTTATACATAAATTTCCTGTGATCCGGTTACCGATCTTACTAAGTCCGGAATCTCAGATTGAATTTAGTCGAGACAATACGGCTCTACATCCTTTGGAGATCGAGCGTTTTATTGGTCCACAGAACAAAGATACTTTGGAAGAAATTGTACCATGTTTCAGACTTCCCGAGACGAATGACTTTGTGGCTATCGTGTATTGGAGAGCACAACTGCTTGTGTACGAATATGTGTTGGCAAGTTACTCTCTTCAAGGAGAACTGCTCTCTCGCAAAGTCATTGCCGGCATAAAGTCCAATACACAAACCGTTATCCAACGGGCTGTTACCATCGATGAAGACTGGAATATCTATACTTCGGATTCTGAAAGAGATGCCGATCAGCATCTCCATACTGATATGGGCAAAACCAGCACAAAAAGCTACGAACTGATCGAAACGGGTGATATATTGGAGTTCGAATAGACCGGATGTCTCAAGGTTTAAGTTTTTGTCGCTCCATTTCTAAGGCATTCTTGATGGCCATGGATACTACTGATTCTAGCTTTTTGTAGTACGGCGGATCATTCCATTTGCCTTTCAAAGGTATCTGGACTTTGGTTTGTTCTCGATAGATCAGACTATTGTCATTTAGATCGATGATATAAGAGTCCACCTGACAGTGCCCATATCGATTTGCTTCGATCATTCCATAGTAGGTAATCAACAATCCATATTTGACTTTTATCAAAAGTAACTCATCGATGCCTTTTTGTTTGAAATGCCTTACATCATATTTATAGTATTTTTTTTTAGATGATTTAGGCTTTTGAAATTTTTTTAGAATAGTTTCATCATATATATAATCAAAAAGTTTAAGTGGTTTTTTTTGATTCTCAAAAAAATTTGAATACGATAATTTTACACCCTTTTCAAGGTTTAATTTTTTATCAATAAACTCCAGAGGTTCTTTATATTTTTTTCCTTTAGTCACCGCCATATCCAAAAGACCTTGTTGGCCGTTTTTATAAACGCTTATTGGTGGTATGATATATATTGCACCTACGGTTTTGGCATTGGTATAATATGATTTTTGTAAGGTCATTCGTTGTACACATGAGCTCATCAGCAGTCCTAGAGTAATCGTAGTTATGAAGTATCGGATTCGATTCATGTCCTTTAGATTTTATTGCAAAAAAATATAAATATACTATTCAATCATTGCGATGAAAAAATTATCTTCCAAGCGCCTCTGAAATCGTTAAGCGCATAACCGGTAGCGCGGTCTTTGGGATAAAGTTTTGCCAAGATTTTTTGTGTGGGTCGGTCGATATCCGTATCCGGTTTGCCGTGACACTTTAGGCAAGCCGGCATGGCAGTATAGATGGGTTTGTAGTAATAGTTTTTGTCTCCGTCATTTATAGTAAATGCGTGTTGTTCTTCGATGGAAATTTTTTCAAATTTTTGCAATACTTCCAGATCTTGCGGATCAACAGGATAATGATTGGGGTTTCTGTTTTTTAAAGAAATACGCTTTATCTGACAATTGTACTTTTTTGCAAGATTTTCTAAAATATCAGATGCATGGATATTGCAATATTGAATAGCATTTGTCGGGCCTCCTTCTTTCATCGCTTTTTGGACATTTTTGAGCAGTTCTATTTGGGCTATTGTAGCTATACTGTCTCCAAGGTCTTCCGTTCTATTGGATTTTTTCTGCTCCGTAGTCATTGGACTCTTTTTCTTAGACTGACATTCGAACAATATAAAAATAAATAAAAAGAGAATTGCTGAATATTTCATAACTATAAGATTAATCTATTTTATTTGTTTACTTTCACTTGCATTGACAAAAAGGATATTGCCTATTCCGTCATAGCCTTCAAACTCTTCGATGCCATTGTGCTTGATTGCCTCCTCACGCAGTCCGATCATGGTGAGGTCGGCATCTTTGGATTTGGTGGTAATGATAGATCGGATGTCACCGGCTTCGCGTGCAGATATAAAACTGATATTCACCACGGAGATGGGTAGTTTGCCCTCTTCGATGAGATGGAGCAATTTGTTTCTCTCTTCTTCTAAAACACTTTCAGGATATACTGCAAATATTTTTATCTGGCCGTCAGTCCACTCGCGGTGTCCGATGATGATATAGGCGAGCAGTATCATAAGATTGGCATTATTGTAATCATTTTGGGTGATCCAAATATGGATTTGGTTATTAAGCCCAAATCCTCTGGCACTCGAAGCCAACACGATCAGATCAAACTGTACAGACTTGATGAGCTTAAAATTATCCGTAATCTGGTGGATATGCTTTTTTTTATCTTTTGAATACTCGAGCAGCAACAAATTATTTTCTGATCCGGAGATGCCCGGCAATTGAATCACTTGAGCGATCGCAGAAGTATAGGATGGGCTGATCATCGTATCGATGTACACATTGCTCTTGCGGCTGTCAGACATCTTGATGAGTCTCTCTTTGGCCTCTTGGGCTTCTCGATTTGTTTTTTTAGACAGATAGCCGGGGATGTAGTGTATGTAAGTCCCAAAACCATACTTTTGTGAGATCCAGCGCATAAGATCAAATACAGCTAGACGCTCAAAAGAATTTTCAGAAATACAAACCGTAGATGGTCTCCAAGATTTGGATTTTTCTTTTTCTGCTGACTGAAGAAATACTTGCAAACGACGACTTATCTGAAATATAACACCTTGGAAGATGTGCGCAACATTGCTTTTGTCCGAATTATAATAATTGATGACAAAGTAAAATCCGATCATAAAAATTATTGCCAAAAAGGCATAGGTGGGATTAATCGCAAACATTAAGAAGAAACAGGCTAGAGCACCCAACAAGGAGATATACCATCTGGACTTAAATGTAGGGCGATAAGATGGGTCGGCTGCAAAGTGTTGCAAAAAAGAAATCAAATTCAATGCGCCATAGGTCATCATAAAAAACATGGAGATGATCTCTGCTACAAAATCTAATCCACCAATCAACACAAAGACAAAGGCAATAGCAACTACCACCATCGTGGCATTATACGGCTCATCTTTGGTCCCACGTCCATGAGCGAGCCAGCTATTGATTTTGGTAGAAGGTAATATCTTATCTCGCGCGATTGCCTGTAAGGTTCGAGGAGCAACTAGAATAGACCCTAAAGCACTGGATACCGTAGCTGCTGCCAATCCTATAGGTATCAAGAGCCAGCCCTGCCAGGCTATTTTGGCCATGACCAGCTGCTTGGTGTCCACAAGGTCTGCCGGTGATGCTCCCACGGATAGCTTCCAAGCTATAAGTATATAGATCACCATACCGCCAATCGTAGCTCCTAGAGTACCAATAGGTATGGAGCGCCCCGGATTTTCGAGATCTCCGCTTAATCCCACCCCCGCAGTCATACCGGTAAAGGCAGGAAAAATTATTGCAAATACGGCAAATAAACTCCACGGAAGCGGTCTTCCGTCCTCAGACTCTCTAGGCAGATCCATACGCACACTGTTATCCGGCATATAGACCAAATCATCCGACGGGTCATAATTGCTGATATTTTTTGTCACATCCAAAGGTACATTGCGACTATATTCGGTTGACCCTACAAAAAAGGCAGTCAAGGACAAAAACAACACAAAGACCACTCCATAAAGTGTCTTTACTCCTAGGTCAGCCCCCTTGGTCAGTACGATGACTGTCAGGATCAGTAGGGCGGGAATACTGATCGTCTGCTTAAGCCCAATGAGCCAAGCGATGAACTCCGGCACCTGAAAGTTTGTCGTCAGAAAATTAACCAAAGGCGTAAAGGCTTCTGAAAAGGCAATTATATAAAAAGCCACACTGATGGCCTGTGATGCAAACAAGGCAATTCCAATACTCGCTCCGATCACCAAACCAAATGACCTCGATATGATAAAATACTCACCGCCACCCTCTACCTTTTGGTTGGTAGCGATTTCTGCTATTGCCATCGCCGTAGGAATGGTCACCAAGTGTCCGAGAAGGATAATCGCCACCGCACCGAGCAATCCTACATTACCCACTGCAAATCCAAATCTCAAAAACATCACTGCTCCTAAGATAGTAGAGATTGCCGTAAAAAATACCGGCGCCGTGCCAAACTTTTTTTGATGCTTCATGAGAATATTAGCCTGCTAATTTAACAGAAATGTCCAATCTAATAGGCAGAGTGTCAAAAAATAGCATCTAATAAAATAATACCCGGGTCTCATTTGCTCAGCCAATCCAAAACATGGGCTATCAAGAGGCGGGGTTGATCAGCGTGTACCCAGTGCCCTGCTTGTGCTATAGTGATTATTTTTGCTCCTTGGATGCGTGATCGTATATCCTCTATGTCTGTTTTTGTGATATAATCCGAAGCTTCGCCTCGTATAAACAATGTCGCTAATTCGTAGTCCTCAGGCCATTCGATGGGT
>JAJRUR010000155.1 GCA_024277695.1 Bacteroidota bacterium
AACCAAAAGAACAAGGTGTCAATACTACAATAGAATACCTTGTAAGCAATCTAACTGAGAACAGCGCTAAACTATTGGAGGGGAAGAAAAAAGGGGATAAGGTCCAAGTGGATATTTTTGATTTCGATCGGACCTTGGACAATGACAAAGTCAAAACATCCTTGCTCGATCTCGAAGTCGATGATGATCGAGAAATATCCGAAAGCTTTGAAGCACAAATCAAAACCATAAAAGAACTGAAACTCGCAGAGATGAATGAAGCCTTCTTTGTAGCTTGGTTGGGAGAGGACATTAAGGATGAAGCAGCCGCCCGAGCACAAGTAAAGAAAGCTATTAGTGGATTCTATGAGCAGCAAGCAAATAATTTATTAAACCACGAGATCAAAAAGCAACTTCTAGAACTACATCAGGTGGATTTGCCCACATCGTACATTACCCGTCTCATCAAACTGAACAAACCACAAATTTCTGATCATGATCTGGAACATGAATTAGAACATACCGTAGAGGATCTACACTGGACTATGATGCTGAATAAATGTGTGGAACAAGAAAACATCGAAGTCAGCCAAGAAGATATCCGGCATGGTTTTATCAAAGAAATAGAAGGATATTTTGGTGGACAAATGCCTCCCGAATTGCTACAGACTATATTGGGCAATATGATGAAAGATAAAAAACAAGTAGAGCAGATGTATCTATCTTTACAAGCATCCAAAGTATTTGATGCCATAAGGGATAAGATAAGGATCAAGGATATACCGGTATCCAACGATGCATTTAATGATATAGTCAAAAAATTTAATGAAGAGCAGTCACATCACCAGCACTAAATAATTTTAGCATTTGATGAACCAAGACCCTTACAATTTTCTTTTACTATCAAAATATGACAAGCATGGATCCAAAAGAGTTTAAAAAATACGCAGTACAACATTTAGGGATGACAAGTGCTCACCTGGAAAAGTATATGCGCGATTCGGTGACAGTACCTCGAATAGACGGGTTTACCCCCCAAGTTATTGAAGAGCGCCAAATGAACGTGGTAGGAATGGATGTTTTTTCCAGACTTATGATGGATCGAATCATCTTTATGGGCGTACCCGTCAATGATTATGTGGCCAATGTCATCCAAGCACAACTTCTTTTTTTAGAATCTACAGATCCAAAGCGCGATGTGCAGATGTTTATCAATAGTCCGGGTGGATCCGTTTTGGCAGGCTTGGGTATTTATGATACCATGCAATACGTCAGCCCGGATGTGGTCACCATCTGTACCGGTCTGGCAGCCTCGATGGGAGCCGTAATTCTGTGCGCAGGAGCAAACGGAAAACGTTCTTGTTTGCCACACAGCCGCGTGATGATCCACCAGCCGAGTGGCGGTATGCAAGGTCAGTTTTCGGATATGGAAATCAACTATAAACTCATCAAAAAACTGCGTAGTGAACTCTACGAAATACTAGCAGAACATACCGGAAAAAAATTCGCTCAAATCGAAAAAGATAGCGATAGAGACTATTGGATGACTGCCGAAGAAGCCAAAAAATATGGGCTTGTGGACGAAGTGCTCAGCAAAGAAAATCCAAGAAAACAAAAATAATTGTAGCTTTAGCCCTCATATCATAAAACATTTTCTAAGATGAAACAAGAAACACCACGATGCTCTTTTTGTGGACGCAGCAAAAACGAATCTCTTATCTTAGTAGCAGGTATTGAAGGACATATCTGCGAAGTCTGTATCGAGCAGGCTTATGATATGGTGAGCTCCGAACTCGAATTCGAACATCAAGACGGAACAGACTTTAACCTCCCTTCCGATATCACCCCAAAACAAATCAAATCTTACCTAGATCAGTATGTCATCGGTCAGGAAGAAGCCAAAAAATATTTGGCCGTAGCCGTTTATAACCACTACAAAAGACTCAAACAAGACAAAGGCGTAGCAGCCAATGATGTCGAAATCGAAAAATCTAATATCATCCTCGTAGGCAAAACTGGTACCGGCAAAACATTGCTCGCCAAAACTATCGCCCGTATGCTCAAAGTCCCTTTTGCCATCGTAGATGCTACCGTCTTTACCGAAGCCGGCTACGTAGGCGAAGATGTCGAAAGTATGCTCACTAGACTCCTCCAGTCTTGTGACTATGATGTCAAAGCCGCTGAAAAAGGAATCGTCTATATCGACGAAATCGACAAAATATCCCGAAAATCTGATAACCCGTCCATTACCAGAGATGTCTCCGGCGAAGGAGTACAACAAGCCCTGCTCAAAGTCCTCGAAGGTGCCGAGGTCAATGTCCCTCCGCAAGGCGGACGCAAACACCCTGAACAAAAAATGATCAAAGTCCGCACCGAAAATATCCTATTCATCTGCGGAGGAGCCTTCAGCGGTATCGAAAAAGAAATCGCCAAAAGACTCAATACCCAAGTCATAGGTTTCAATAAAGAAGATGCAGCCTTCGTTGATCAAGACCACCTCATGGAATATGTAACCCATAAAGACCTCAAAGCCTTTGGACTCATTCCTGAACTCATCGGAAGACTACCCGTCCTCAGCTACTTGATGCCCCTCGACACAGAAACCCTCAAAAGAATACTCACAGAACCCAAAAATGCCCTCATCAAGCAGTATCAAAAACTCTTCAATATCGAAGGCATCCAACTGAGCTTCGAGCAAGACGTCATCGACTTCATAGCCCAAAAATCTATAGAATATAACCTCGGCGCCCGTGGCCTTCGCTCCATCTGCGAAGCTATCCTCACAGACGCTATGTATGAGCTGCCTTCCGAAACCGATGTAAAATCTTTTCATATCGATCTCGATTATGCCAAAACAAAACTCTCCAAGTCCAAAATCAAAAAACTACGTGTAGCCTAAAGTAATCCTAAATAACCCCAAACCAAAAAAAATAACCGACATTCCGGTTTTTTACTACCCATTTTCATATCTTTGACCTCATGGTAGATTTAAAAGAGACTTTTGCTGCGTTGCGCAAGCAGATCCTTGCACTTATCGAGCTCAAAAAACAGCTCCATAGCGAAAACAAAGATCTCGCTGCAACCATCGTTAGACTCAATAAAGAAATTAACCAAAAAGAAAACGTAATAGAATCATTAACCAAACAATTAGAAGCAGTAGAGCTTAAGAGTGGTGAGCAACATAGTAATATTATATTGAAGGAGCAACTTTCCGATTATATCCTAGAATTAGAGCAATGTATCGGATGGATAAATGAGTTAAATTAATAAAATGGCAGAAGAACTCGATAAAGTAAATGTCGTTATATTAGGTAGAAACTACCCCGTTCGTATTTCAGGTATGGAAAAAGATTATTTGGACGAAGAAGTACGAAAAATTAACGACATGATACGCTCTTTTCAACTCAAATATGCCAACAAAGACAAACAAGATTGCTTGTCTATGGCACTATTGACCTATGCTATGCAGCTCAGATCAAATAACGAAAACAACCCTTCCAACCTCATAAACGAGGAATTGGAAAAATTAAACCAATTGATCGCAGAGCACATCACTCCATAAAGCTTTACATGTTTTTGATTTTTTATTGAAGCTGGTCGTACATTCTAGCTTCATGACTAAACAAAAATTAAAAATATGGAAATCGGAATAGGATTATTCGCAGGCTTAATCGCCGGACTCGTACTTGGTTACCTCATCGTACAATCCGTACTCAAAACCAAACACCAAGCAAAAATTCAAGGAATCAATGCCGAATCTGACAAACTCATCGCACAAGCGAGACAATCCGCAGATCGTATCATCAAAGAGGCTGATACCAAAGCCAAAGAAATCCAAAAAAGAGCCGCTACTAAAAATGAACAGATCAAACAACAAAAAATCAAAGAAGCCAAAGAAAAGTTTAGACTACTAAAGGCCAACTTCGAAACCGAAAAATCCGCACATCGCCTCGAACTCAAAGAACGAGCCCTCGAAGTCGTAAATCAAGAAAAATCAATCAAAGAAAAACAAGCACGACTCCATTCCCGACAGGAAGAACTCGTCCAAAAAGAAGCCGAAATCAATAACATTAGAGAAAATCTCGAAAAACAACTCAAAATCGTCAACAAAAGAAAAGACGAACTCCAAAAAGCAAGCCAAGTCCATATCCAAGCACTCGAACAAGTCTCTAAACTATCTCAGACCGAAGCCAAAGAACAACTCCTCGAAACCATCAGAGACAAAACAGAAAATGATGCTCTAAGTCTGGTCAAAAATCGCATCAACCGCGCCAAACAAGATGCCAATAAGGAAGCCAAAAAAATTATTATCCAGACCATCCAACGCATGTGCGCCGAATACACCATCGAAAATACTGTCTCCGTATTTAGTATCGAAAACGACAGCATCAAAGGCCAAATCATAGGACGTGAAGGTAGAAATATCCGTGCCCTCGAAGCTGCTACCGGTGCCGAAATCGTCGTAGATGATACTCCCGAAGCCGTCGTAATATCCAGCTTCGATGCCATACGAAGAGAAATATGTCGCTTATCTCTCAAACGTCTGGTCGCCGATGGAAGAATTCATCCCGCCAGAATCGAAGAAGTTGTAGCCAAAGTCAAAAAAGAACTCAACGAACAAATTATAGAAATCGGCGAACGTGCTATCATCGATCTCGATATCCACGGACTTGATCCTTACCTCGTCCGAATGGTCGGCCGAATGCGATTCCGCTCCAGTTATGGCCAAAACCTACTCAAACACTCTATGGAGACAGCTAATCTCTGTGCCGTCATGGCCGCAGAACTCGGACTCAGCCCCAAACAAGTCAAACTCGCCAAACGCGCCGGACTCCTGCACGATATCGGCAAAGTAACCGAAGAAGAATCCGAACTATCCCACGCTCCACTCGGTATGAAAATGTGCCAAAAACACGGCGAAAATAATATCGTCTGTAATGCCGTCGGTGCACACCACGACGAAATCGAAATGACCAACATCATCTCACCAATCGTCCAAGCTTGTGATGCCATCTCAGGAGCACGCCCCGGTGCCCGTAGAGAAATCATGGAAAGCTACCTCAAACGTATCGGCGAACTCGAAGAACTCGCAATGTCCTACGATGGCGTCCAAAAAGCCTACGCACTCCAAGCAGGTAGAGAACTAAGAGTCATCGTAGAGTCTTCTAAAATTTCAGACGACTACCTCGATGACCTCTCTTTTATGATCTCTGACAAAATCGAAAAAGAAATGCAGTATCCCGGACAGGTAAAAGTCACTGTCATCAGAGAAAATCGAGCCGTGTCTTTCGCTAGATAAATTATCGCTACGCCTGCTTGCAATAAATAGTATCGACCATGTGTCAATGATGATTTAAGTTTCTCTTGATGATGCCTGTAGCAAGCTTCATTAAATGCTTAGGGTAGGCTCGTTGTAGCTCCACCCGATTTTGCTTTGAATACAGATCAATTTTTCACAAAAAAACCACCAAATTATATCCAATTTCAAGCATAGGTGTAGTACATTTGCGCTTTCTTATAAAATAGTAGTACTTTGGATAAGTATTTTGTAGTATTCAGCTTCTTCTTTTTTACCGTTTTTGCTTCGCTCATGCTGCCGGTCAACAGCTCAGCACAAGGACACCCCGTTGAGCATAATGAACAAAGCCATGACCTCCACAAAAAAGATCACACGGACAATCACGCAGAGGAAGAGGGTTTCAATACCGCAGCAACTGCCTTCCACCACATCTCCGACCAAAATATTTTTAACATCGGACCCTTCCATATCCCCCTGCCTTGCATCCTTTATGCACCCGGAAAAGGATTATCCGTCTTCTCCTCATCCAAATTTGATATCGGTAGCCACGGAATCGGACATAATGCAGTGGACGGTTACGTCCTCTACGAAGGCTCCGTACGTAGAATCGTAGATCCGGATTTCCCTCAAGGGCTGGTAAAACTCGATGGAGAACATCCCTTCGATTTGCAAAAAGTACAGATCAATGGCAAAGAAAAAGAACAAGTCGCAGTCCTTTACAATAACAAAAACTACAACACACTCGCCAAAAGTACTCTCGATGGTGGCGTAATGGGTGGCGGAATTACCAATTTCTATGACTTCTCCATTACAAAAAATGTAGTATCTATGATACTCATGTGCCTATTCTTAGCTTGGATATTTATCAAAATTGCCCGTATGTATAAAATAAGACGCGGCAAAGAACCCAGAGGCATTCAGTCTTTTATGGAACCTATCTTCTTATTCATTCAAGAAGAAGTTTCCAAACCTTTCCTCGGCGATAAATGGGAAAAATACCAACCTTTCCTCATGGCACTATTCTTCTTCATATTATCTCTTAACCTCTTCGGACAAATCCCCTTCCTCGGTGGCGCAAATGTCACAGGCAATATTTCAGTAACCCTCGTACTGGCACTTATCGTCTTCATCGTAACCAACCTCAATGGCAAAAAAGCTTACTGGAAACACATCTTTTGGATGCCTGGCGTACCGGCATTACTCAAAATATTTATCTTGACCCCCGTAGAGATTATGGGCATGTTTATAAAACCTTTAACACTGATGTTGAGGCTCGGAGCCAATATCATCGCAGGACATATGACCATCATCGCTTTTGTAGGTTTGATTTTTATCTTCCGCCATCAGTTCGGTGGTGCCGTAGGAACCGGTGTTGGATTCGGCATGTCCGTACCCTTGACCATGTTTATGATGGCCATAGAATTATTAGTAGCATTTATTCAAGCATTCGTTTTTACTATATTGACAGCATCTTATATCGGAGCAGCAATAGAAGAAGAACATCATTGATTATATTTATTTATTCTTTAAAAACACGAACATTATGACAGGTTCATTAGCAGCGCTCGGCGCTGGTTTAGCAGTAATTGGAGCAGGAATCGGAATCGGTTTGATCGGTGGTAGAGCGATGGAAGGTATCGCACGACAACCCGAAGCAGCCGGAGACATCCGTTCCAATATGATCCTCATGGCAGCCCTCGTAGAAGGTGCCGCTCTGATCGCAATCATCTTATCTTTCTTCGTTTAATCTCAAGAAGGTAAGTACAAACATGTATCGGGCTATGCGGAGACGGTTGGTCTCCGCTCCCTCGATGCTTACAAAATTATCAAAAATATACAACAAATATTATGGTTTTTTTAGTAGAATTTAATGTGTTGAGACCTGATCCGGGACTAATCGTCTGGACAATCCTCATCTTTGGACTCTTTTGGTTCTTGATGGCAAAATTTGCCTTTAAACCCATTGCAGAAGCACTCAAAACCCGAGAAAATGATATCAAATCAGCCCTCGACGAAGCGGACCATGCTCGCAAACAAATGGCCAAACTCAAATCCGAAAACGAAGCTATCCTCCAAGAAGCACGACAAGAACGGTCCAAAATTATCAAAGAAGCAAACGATCTCAAAAACAGCATCATCAAAGAAGCCAAAGACAAAGCCAAAGATGAAGCCAATAAAATTTTGACCTCCGCTACGCTCGAAATCGAAAATCAGAAAAAAGCAGCTTTGACCGAAGTCAAAAATCAAGTCGGCAGTATGGCAGTACAAATCGCCGAAAAAATCCTCAAAAAAGAATTGAGCAATTCGCCCGAACAAACAAACTTTGTCCACACCCTAGTAGATGAAATGAACCTAAACTAAGATTATTATGTCCCTGACTCGCATTGCCTCTCGTTATGCCAAATCTCTACTCGAGCTAGCCCAAGACCAAACACAATTGGATGCTGTGGTCCGGGATGTCGCTTACATCAAATCAGCCTTGGACACGGAGGACTTTCGATTGCTCATCCAAAGCCCGATTATCAACTCCCAACGAAAAAAAGAGATTTTCGATAATATCTTTTCTGACAAACTCCAACCCCTGACCTTGGCTTTTTTAGACCAAACTATCAAAAAAAGAAGAGAAGCAATCCTCCCACAGATATTAAAAGAATTTGATAGACAGTTCAACCAACTCAATAACTTGACCGAAGTGACCCTTACCTTGCCCGGACCGACAGACGAGGACATTATCCAAAAAATAAAAACAAAATTAGAACACAGCGGCTTGACTACCAACCGAGTCAGTATAAAAACAAGCATTGACCCTTCCATTATTGGAGGATATATCATACAATTTGGCGACAAACGCTTCGATGCATCCGTCGCCTTCAAACTCGAACAACTAAAACAAACATTTTCAAACGCGTAAATCGAATCAAATGATTAGTGTAAAACCAGACGAAATATCCGCAATTATAAAACAACAACTCTCAGGCTTTAAAACAGAATCAGAGCTAGAAGAGGTAGGTACCGTACTCGAAGTCGGTGACGGCATCGCCCGAGTATATGGTCTGACCAAAGTCCAAGCAGGCGAACTCGTAACCTTCGAAACCGGCGTAAATGCTATCGTCCTCAATCTCGAAGAAGATAATGTCGGCGTCGTCCTTATGGGTAGTAGTAAAGGTATAGGAGAAGGGTCAAATGTCAGACGTACCGGAAAAATTACTTCTATAGAGGTAGGCGAGGGCATGGTAGGTCGTATCCTCGATACACTCGGCAAACCCATCGACGGTAAAGGACCCATCGAAGGCAAAACCTATAACATGCCGATCGAACGAAAAGCACCCGGTGTCATCTATCGCCAACCCGTAAACGAACCACTCCAAACCGGTATCAAAGCCATTGACTCTATGATCCCTATCGGGCGTGGACAGCGAGAACTGATCATCGGCGACCGCCAAACCGGAAAAACTGCCATCGCTATCGATACGATTATCAACCAAAAAGAATTCTACGAAAAAGGCGAGCCGGTATATTGTATCTATGTTGCTTCAGGTCAAAAAGCCTCTACCGTCGCACAAGTCGCCAAAACACTCGAAGAAAATGGCGCTATGAACTATACCGTTATCGTTTCGGCATCTGCAGCAGATCCGGCACCCCTCCAATTTTATGCACCCTTCACCGGTGCGGCTATCGGTGAGTTCTTTAGAGATACCGGCAGACCTGCTTTGATCATCTATGATGACCTCTCAAAACAAGCCGTCGCCTATCGCGAAGTTTCTCTGTTGCTGAGAAGACCCCCGGGTAGAGAAGCTTATCCGGGTGACGTTTTTTATCTGCACTCCCGCTTATTAGAGCGAGCAGCCAAAATTATTGACAGTGATGACATCGCCCGCCAAATGAATGACCTGCCCGCCTCCCTCATGGAAGCCAAGGACCAAAATGGCGATTCCATCGTAAAAGGAGGAGGCTCCTTGACTGCGCTGCCCATCATCGAAACACAAGCTGGTGATGTCTCCGCATATATCCCTACCAATGTAATTTCTATCACCGATGGACAAATATTCCTAGACTCCAACTTGTTCAACTCCGGAGTCCGACCGGCCATCGATGTGGGTATCTCAGTCTCTCGTGTAGGTGGAAATGCTCAGATAAAATCTATGAAAAAAGTATCCGGAACACTTAAATTGGACCAAGCTCAATATCGCGAACTGGAGGCTTTCGCCAAATTCGGATCCGACCTCGATGCAGCTACCAAATCCGTTCTGGAAAAAGGAGAACGAAACGTAGAAGTCCTAAAACAACCACAGTATTCCCCCCTAACTGTAGAAAAACAAGTGGCCAT
Source organism: Bacteroidota bacterium (assembly GCA_024277695.1). GTDB lineage: Bacteria > Bacteroidota > Bacteroidia > Chitinophagales > Saprospiraceae > JAJRUR01. The sequence goes on from JAJRUR010000155.1 coordinate 9,606, forward strand.
TATTTACTTGGGCGTCCATGGATTATTAAAAGATATTCCCGTAGATAAAGTAAAAGAGTTTGAAAGCCAATTCCTCAATTCCTTAGAAAAAAATCACCCCGAGGTATTAGAAATATTCAAATCCGGCAAATTAACCGACGAAGCTACAAATACTTTAAAATCCTTGGCTGCTGATATCGCCAAACAGTTCTAATACCTAACTCGTCATCTAAAAAAACACACATTATGGCAAACTTAAAGGAAGTTAGAGAACGGATAAGCTCTGTCAAGTCAACCCAACAAATTACCAAAGCCATGAAAATGGTCTCAGCTGCCAAATTGAGAAAAGCTCAGGACGCCATTACCCAAATGCGCCCCTATGCCGATCAACTCCACCGCATGCTGGTAAATATCCTCTCTAACCTCGAAGGTGAAGCCAACACCAGATTCGGAATAGCGCGAGAAATTACTAGCCCTGCCATCGTGGTCGTCACCTCAAACCGCGGTCTGTGCGGCGCTTTTAATACCAATGTCGTCAAACAGGCCATCCAAGTAATCAAAAACCATCAAGATGCCTATGACGCCGGAAATCTCTCCATCCTCTGTATTGGCAAAAAAGGCTACGATGGACTTAAAAATAAATTTCCCAATGCCAAGTTTATCCTTGACTACATCGATTTGTTCGCTGACCTCAGTTTTGATAAGGTATCCAATGTATCTCAATATTTGATGGATGCCTTCAATAAGGAAGATTTTGATGTCATCGAAGTATGTTATGGACGATTCAAAAATCCCGCTGTACAATTTCCTGAAACAGATCAGTTTCTCCCCGTCCCCAAACTCGAAAAAACCCTAGGTGATAATTCGCACAAAGCAGACTATATTTTTGAACCGGACAAAGAAACACTCTTAGAACACCTCATCCCAAGTATTTTACAAACCAAATTCCAAAAGTATCTCCTCGATACCCACGCATCTGAGCACGGTGCTCGTATGACCGCTATGGACAAAGCTACCGAAAATGCCGAAGATATGCTCAAAGAGCTAAAAATATCTTACAACAAAGCGCGCCAAGAAGCCATTACGAGCGAATTGTCAGAAATAGTAGGAGGAGCCGCTGCCCTCGAAGGTTAAAAAAATCCCAGCAAAAGTCCAGGGCATTTACCCCGCCGGATCTAATAAATGGCCAAAGGTCATTGCCTTTGGATAGATCAAAGAAAAGGTATTTCTTGGTTTTTGGTGTTCAATAATAATGAGATTGTCATTGGCAGACAACAATCGGAGGATTTTAGGCACAATGGACTACTCCTTTTCTCTCAAAATAACTCTTATATAACCGCAGCTATATAGAGAAAAATATACCACCTTATTCATTTATAAGTCGTTAATAATCATAGGATAATACTAATGTGATTTATATAATCCTAAGCACCCCCCATGTACACATTTTATTTATATCTTTTTTTATAAAAAAAATACCTGCATTCTAAAATTATTATATCTTTGTCCCGAAGACGAATGTCAAATCGGGTAATATCACTCATGACGAACGAACGATTTAGTGATATATCCCATTGATTTTTAGTTAGATATGAGTTAAATCAGTTTCTTTTTTCTTCTAAAAGAAGATTGCGGATGATTCTACCTATCTGAAAGTGATTTTGGCATACATTTTGCATTTACATCATAATGTGGACTTCAAGGTGTAGAAACTTTGGAGCACAAAAATATTTAATAGCCTATGGCATCAAAACAGTACGAAAACAGTACTTCAATTGTGATTATTGCCTTGAGTTCTTGCGCGAATTTGGGGCTTTCGTGGTTGGTATACAACATATCCAAATCTGTACAACTTAATAATTTGAATGTATGAATACAAATAATACTAGAACAAATCGAAATAATCTATTCTCTCAACAGAATCTTAATCTTATGAATCCTTTTAACAAATTAACTTCGTGGAGTGGGTTTTTTGCACTCCTGATTATGATGCTCAGCATCAACTTATCCGCACAGGATAACAACCTTCGGACCAAAGTCAATGGCTCTTGGGCAGGTATAGACCCCAATGGCAATGCGGTCATTAAGTGGACGATCCAAGTATGTGTCGATGCTCCGGATACAGTCTATCTCTATAGCCCATACAATGGCTCGGAAACCGGTGTTGCAGATCAGTATAGTGATGAAGATACTCCTTGGAGCAATACGAAGGATGGTGACAACACCAACTGCTTTGCCGCAAGATGGGCTCCTTTTAGAGGTGCTAGTATTCCGATCAATGATAGAACACCTACTTTGGCGGAGGTTGCACCTGATGTAGGAGAGATATCTCCGGCTGGAGGGCTTAAATTTACACAATCAGGTTGTGCAATTTTGAGATGGACAAGTTTTTCCAAAGATTATGATTCTTCGACTGATGATGAAGACCACTATATTATAGTAGAAGCTTCCTCGACACAGAATCCTGGAGCATTAGGATTTAACTGTGCTGCAGAAGATATGCAAGGGAATAATGGTTGTGGAGGAGATCTTTTTTTAATGGGACCTGGTCAACCTCAATGTAGTAATACTGTGGATTGTGCAGATGTAGCTTCTTTTAACTACGAACAAATCCCCGGACTCGCTTTCGAGTTTATTCGGAGTATAGATGACGTAGTCAACGGACCCGATGGGGCATCTGATTATGTATATTGCGATGGTGAGATAGAAATC
>JAJRUR010000156.1 GCA_024277695.1 Bacteroidota bacterium
TAAGCTATAAACCGGCTTTCCTGTTATAGGATTAATCTCCGCCCGCATACGCTCTCGAATACTCTTTTCAGATCCATCGTCGCCTATACTATATATTGTGGACATCGTACCTACAAATACCTCTCGTGCAGCAAATGATGTCAGCAGTGCAATCCCGATCTTCCAGTCATAACCCAAAGGCCTGATCACCGGTTCTATCGCTTTGCCGATATGTCCTATATAGGAGTACTCCAGTTCTTTGGAGGCTAAAGCCTGTCTTTGGCTCTGCAGATCTGCAAATCGCATAGTAGCCAAATCCTTTTGAGCCCTCGCCTTATGATCTCCGGGTCCATAACTCGCCAGCACCCATAAAAGCATCGATATGACCATAATAATCTTTCCCGCCTCCAAAAGAAATATTTTTACTTTGCTCCAAGTATAAAAAAGTACATTGCGCAAGACAGGTCGTCTATATATCGGCATTTCTAACAACAGCTGATGCTGTACATCCGTCTTTAGCCACTGCTTAAAAAGCAGAGCCATAGCCAAAGTGCTAAAAATACTAAGCAGATATACCCCCATAAAGATCAGCCCTTGAACATTGAACCAAGCCCATCTCCCGGGCTCTACCATCAATCCAATCAAAACCGTATATACCGGCAGACGCGCAGAACAACTGATCAATGGCGATACCAAGATAGTATTGAGTCTCTTTTTTTTGTCTTTGATCGTACGCGTACTCATAATGGCCGGAACAGCGCAAGCCCCGCTCGAAATCATAGCCACCAAACTCCGACCACTTAGTCCAAAACGACGCATCAGTGGATCAAACAAATAAACGACGCGAGCCATATATCCGGTCTCTTCCATGATCGCAATGATCAAAAATAGCAAGGCAATCTGCGGAGCAAATACTGCAATGCCTCCCAAGCCTGCTATCAGTCCATTCGCAATCAAATCCGTCACCCAAGATTGTTTAGGCAGAGATTCTACCCATCGTGTCGAATGCATAAATATCTGCTCTATCCAATCCATAGGCAGCGATGCCCAACTGTATATGATCTGAAAAGTCAGAAACATCAACACTATAAATAGTAAGGGGCCGATGACCGGATGCGTCGTAATCCTATCCACCCATCTCGTATGTTGTTGCTGGTGGATCTCTCCCATTCGATGTGTCAACCTCTTCAGTGGCTCTAGGGAGATATATCGCTGCGTAATCTCTTCATATTCGTATTCCAGTCCATTATATTCCAGCTCATCGAGCAATTTTTTTATCTCTTGCTTAGTCCCGGGCTCGATAAATGGCATCTGTTCGTAATACCGAGCGATCAATAGCTGACGATATGGGTAGCGCTGACGAATCAACTTCTGGAGACCATCTACGAGTATCTGCTCTTTTTCCGAAAAAGAATATCTCTGCTCTCCGCTATACGGCTCCAACCACTCTACACTCGAAAACAAATCCTTGAGTGCTTGCAGATTCGTTTTATTTTTGATGCTCACAGCTAATACGGGCACATTAAAGTGAGCCTTTAGATGATGCTCTAGATCGCGGATATCCTTTTTTGACCTCAAATCGGACATACTGATCACTACAGCGACCGGAATGCCCAAGTCCAAGATCTGGCTCAACATCAGTAACTGCTTAGCGATGAAGGATGCATCAATCACATATACGATACCTTGGGGCTTAAATCTTGACTCGGGATCGAGTAAGGTCTCATGGACCACCAGATCATCTTTGGCAGTAGGATATAAACTATAGGTCCCCGGCAGATCTATGATCTGCACCTTCCGATCCGTTTTTGTAGCTAACCAGCCTGTCTTCTTGTCCACTGTCACGCCGGGAAAATTTCCAACGTGCTGACGCATACCGGTCAGATAGTTAAAAATAGATGATTTTCCACAATTGGGATTGCCTACTAGTGCGATATGAACAATATCCGGCTGACTCAAGTCGCTCCTATTTAACTTTTAAATTAATCGCTTTGATCTCTTTGGGGCCCAAGGCTATTCGACGACCATCCACTTCAACGAGATATGCCAGTCCAAAAGGAGATTTTTTGAGTAATCTGATGTGACTGCCCGGCACTACACCCAATCTCAGTAGATCGCAGGCTAGCTTGCGATCACCAAAACAACAGATTTCGCCCTCGAGCTGTTCTACGATATTTGCTTGATCCGTCAGAATATGTTATTATTTAGATTTATTCTTAATAGCACACAAATGTAATAACAAAAGACTATAAAACAAGTTTTGGACCAAGATTTTGAAGCATAACTGCTCCTTGACTTTCGTCAATATAAAAACTGACTGCCCATCTTTGCCCATAAGAATGTGGTAAGCATAAATCGAAACTGTAGCTTTTGCTCTTGTATAGCTAGGTACTCATCTTACGGAAATACTCTTAAAAGAACTGATAATAAAAAAAAATGTATTTTTGCGCCCGATTTCTGACATCTTAGAACATCTAAAATTAAAACTAAAACAAACTATCTATGTCAACAAATTTAATGTACATCATTCCACTCTTTGGAATCATAGCACTCATCTTTACTTTTTTCAAATCTGCCTGGGTGGGCAAACAAGCCATCGGGACAGACAAAATGGCGCGCATTGCAGATAATATATCTGCCGGAGCGATGGCCTTTCTCAAGTCAGAGTACCGTGTTTTGTCTATTTTTGTCCTTGTGGTAGCTGCTTTGCTATTATGGAGCGGGATGAATCCTGATTCTTCGCCTTTGGTAGCTTTATCTTTTATATTAGGTGCCATTTGCTCTGCTTTGGCGGGTTATATCGGTATGAAAGTAGCCACCAAGGCCAATGTCCGTACTACCAATGCTGCTCGAACGAGTTTGGGCAAAGCCTTGGAAGTTGCATTTGCAGGTGGCTCGGTGATGGGTATGGGTGTAGTAGGCTTAGGAGTACTCGGATTAGGTGCGCTCTTTTTATTATACTCTAATATGTTTGGAGTAGAGTCTCAGTCTGCAGTAACGCGAGTCATTACGATACTGACAGGTTTTTCTTTCGGAGCATCATCGATAGCTCTTTTTGCCAGAGTCGGAGGAGGCATCTATACCAAGGCAGCTGATGTTGGTGCTGACTTGGTAGGAAAAGTAGAGGCAGGTATCCCCGAAGATCATCCCCTCAATCCTGCGACCATAGCAGACAATGTAGGAGACAATGTAGGAGATGTTGCCGGTATGGGAGCAGACTTATTTGAGTCGTATGTGGGGTCGATCATCGGAACGATGGTGTTAGGCGCATTATTTTTTGGTATCACCGGCTTTGCTTCTACCAATGATTTTGGCGGGATGAACGCTGTGCTCCTACCCTTGGTGCTCGCAAGTGTAGGTATCTTGACTTCGATAGTGGGAACATTTTTTGTCAAAGTAAAAGAAGGGGGAGATCCTCAAAAGGCACTTAATATCGGTGAATTTTTGTCATCCGGTATTATGATTTTGGCTACATTTTTTATTGTAAAATGGATGCTTCCCGAGACTTGGACATTGGGAGGAACGGACTACAGTTCGCTTGGTGTATTCTGGGCAGTTCTTTTTGGATTGGCAGCCGGCTTGGGTATCGGGCTTATTACAGAACACTATACCGGCACGGGTACGAAGCCCGTTCGATCTATCGTAGAACAGTCGCTGACCGGATCTGCTACGAATATCATCGCGGGATTGGGAGTGGGTATGATGTCCACTGCAATACCGATCATCATTTTGGCAACAGCCATCATAGGCGCGCATCATTTTGCGGGATTGTATGGCATTGCTATTGCAGCAGTAGGTATGCTATCCAATACCGGTATCCAACTCGCTGTAGATGCCTATGGTCCGATATCGGATAATGCCGGAGGAATCGCCGAGATGGCCGAACTACCCAAAGAAGTTCGAGAGCGCACGGACAAGCTCGATGCCGTTGGTAATACTACCGCAGCGATCGGTAAGGGATTTGCGATAGGGTCTGCTGCATTGACAGCCTTGGCACTTTTTGCAGCATTTATGGCTACTGCCGGGATTGATACTATCAACATAGCCAATCCTAAGGTTATGGCCGGCCTCTTATTAGGAGGTATGCTGCCCTTTTTGTTTTCTGCCCTTTCTATGAATGCCGTAGGACGTGCCGCAATGGATATGATCCAGGAAGTAAGGCGACAGTTTAAGGACATCCCGGAACTCCATAAGGCACTAGCAGTCATGAAAAAGAATGATGGTAAGGAAAAGTCATCATGGAGTCCTCAGGATATTGCCACCTTTGAAGCAGCAGATGGAAAGGCTGATTACGAAAAGTGTGTAGAGATCTCTACAAAAGCCTCTATTCGAGAGATGATCCTGCCCGGTTTGATTGCTGTGCTCTCTCCTGTACTCATTGGGTTTGCAGGTGGGGCCGAGATGTTAGGAGGTCTATTGGCCGGTGTGACCGTTTGTGGTGTTTTGATGGCTATCTTTCAGTCCAATGCAGGAGGTGCTTGGGACAATGCCAAAAAAATGTTTGAAGAGGGTGTCGAAATCAAAGGCAAAATGTATTACAAAGGCTCAGATCCTCATAAAGCTACCGTCGTCGGGGATACTGTCGGTGATCCTTTTAAAGATACTTCAGGACCTTCGCTCAATATCTTACTAAAATTGATGTCTGTAGTAGCACTGGTCATCGCTCCTTTTTTGTAAGGCAAACAAATATTATTTTTTAAAAGACGCTTGCAAAGCACATATTGCAAGCGTCTTTTTTTTACTTTTATCCTCAGAAAACGAAAGAGAAATCAAAAGCCCTTTATTTTGGGCACTCTGACAGAATTCTAGAAAGCTTTGGAATAGAAAATTTGGACTTTTTTAAAAAAACTCCGGAAGATATGTTATTTATTTATAATATATCTTTAGCTTTATGTCCTACTTACATAGAGTAGTTTTTTGGGTAAACATTTTTTATTTCTAGTCATACATTTTTCAAAACAGTAGATAATGCCAACTCTGCAAATTGCCCCCCCGACTGCTGATGCAGCTATGATGCAAACATACAGCTATCAAGAAGCGCTGGACGCTTCCACAAAATATTTTGACGGCGACGAGCTAGCCGCCAGTGTATGGATCAACAAATATGCTCTCAAAGACAGTCAGGGCAAGATCTATGAAAAGACACCGGATGATATGTACCGCAGGATAGCACGCGTTCTTGCCGATATCGAAAAAAATTTTCCCAAGCCTTTAAAAGAAGAGGAAATCTATCAACTCCTTAGCAACTTTAAGTATATCGTACCCCAAGGTGGGCCAATGGCAGGCATAGGTAATCCCTTTCAGGTCACTTCCTTGTCCAATTGTTTTGTCATCGGAAACGGAGCCGACTCCTATGGTGGTATCATACGACTAGACGAAGAGCAGGCACAACTCATGAAACGTAGAGGAGGTGTAGGTCACGACCTGTCGCATCTACGACCTAAGGGGAGTCCCGTACACAATAGTGCTCTGACATCCACCGGAATAGTACCTTTTATGGAGCGATACTCCAACTGTACCCGTGAGGTTGCTCAAGATGGACGTCGAGGTGCTTTGATGCTCTCGCTCTCTGTCAAGCATCCTGATGCTGTAGATTTTGTAGATGCCAAACTTGACCTCCAAAAAGTAACGGGTGCTAATATCTCTCTTAGGATCGATGATGATTTTATGAAATCTGTCACTACAAAGAAACCTTATGTACAGCAGTTTCCCATTGATAGTGATGAACCGACGGTACAAAAAGAAGTCGATGCCGGCGTACTATGGAGCAAACTAGTACACAATGCTTGGAAGTCAGCCGAACCCGGAATACTATTCTGGGATACTGTTACGCGCGAGTCGGTAGCGGACTGTTATGCGGATCTTGGGTTCAAGACCGTATCTACCAATCCCTGTGGAGAGATACCCTTGTGCCCTTATGACTCTTGTCGCTTACTGGCTATCAATTTGTATAGTTATGTCATAGATCCCTTTACAGATGAGGCGCGGTTTGATCTCAAAAAATTTAAAAAACATGTACAACTCGCCCAGAGGATTATGGATGATATCGTCGAGTTAGAGTTATATCATATTCGTACGATTATCAACAAAATCAGCAGTGATCCCGAAGCAAAAGATATTAAGCGTACAGAACTGGAGCTATGGAAGAAAATCTATCAAAAAGCAGAACAAGGCAGAAGAACCGGTATAGGTATTACAGCGGAGGGAGACATGCTGGCAGCCTTAGGCTACACATATGGTTCGGATGAGTCGATTGCTTTTTCGACAGAGCTGCATAAAATGCTTGCTATCCATGCATATCGAGGGTCTGCACTACTAGCCAAAGAAAGGGGTAGCTTCCCTATCTATGATGCCGAACGCGAAAAAACCAATCCATTCATCCGACGATTATTTGATGTAGATCCTGAGACCAAGAAGATTATGATGAAGTATGGGCGTAGAAATATAGCCCTGCTCACTATTGCACCTACCGGTACGACGAGCCTGATGACGCAGACATCATCAGGGTTGGAGCCCGTTTTTATGGTCTCCTACAAACGTCGCAAAAAAGTCAACCCCAATGATCAAAATGTAAAAGTCAGCTTCGTCGATGAAGTAGGAGATCACTGGGAAGAGTACAATGTATTGCATCACAAATTTGCCGATTGGCTACAACTCAAAGGCTATGATCTGGATGAAGTAAAACATATGGATACGGAAGCTCTTGAACAGATCATCCGATTATCTCCTTTTTATAAGGCTACAGCCAATTCGATCAATTGGGTACAAAAAGTCAAACTCCAAGGAGCTGTACAGAAGTGGGTAGATCACTCGATTAGTGTCACGGTCAATATTCCGGAAGAAAGTACGGAAGAACTAGTCAACGAAATTTTTGTGACTGCCTGGAAGAGTGGTTGCAAAGGCATCACTATTTATCGCGATGGTTCTCGATCAGGTGTACTCGTGTCCAACGAAGAAAAAAAATCAGAAGAGTTGCTCAAAGTAAACCATTCGCCGAAGCGTCCTAAGCGACTCGAGGCTGAAGTCATTCGATTTCAGAACAATAAAGAAACTTGGATAGCTGTAGTGGGTCTTTTAGAAGGTCGTCCTTATGAAATATTTACAGGAAGGGCAGAAGACACATTTATTTTGCCCAAAGAGATCAAGAAGTCTTGGATTATCAAAGTCAAAGACGAAAAACGACACAATCGCTATGATTTTCAGTTCTTAGATAAGGATGGCTTTAGAGTGACTTACGAGGGACTATCGAGGTCGTTTAATAAAGAATATTGGAACTATGCCAAGCTGATATCCGGAGTACTGCGTCATGGCATGCCTATACCTTTTGTCGTAGATCTGATCGGAGGACTACATCTGGAGAGCGATACGATCAATACTTGGAAGACCGGAGTAGTGCGTGCCTTAAAAAAGTTTATTCCGGATGGTACGCAAGCTAAAAAACAACTTTGCCCGCAGTGCGATATTGAAGGTAGTTTGGTGTATAAGGAAGGCTGTCTGATCTGTCAAGACTGTGGCTATTCTAAGTGTGGTTGATTGCGAGGACTACTCCGCACTCAAGTAATCTACTACAAGTGCTATTTTGTCTATCCCTTTTAGGGCGGGTTCGCGCGTATATTGGGCGATAGATATACTATACGTGCCGGATTGGTCAAAACGAACTCGATCTCGCAATACAGCATCCAAATAGCAGTTCTTCCCGCGACACTTACTGTACCAGATCCCGGACTTGGTGGCAAAGTCTATCGGAATGATCTGTGTATTACTACGGCCGACAGCGTCAGTAATTTTGAGCTTTAGATAGATATTCTGATATGCATAATCCGAAAGGTGGTCGATCTGTAGATCCATGCGGTAGGTCTTGCTGGTATCCCCAATCTCAAAATCAAAGACTTTTGTTTGATCATAAGCCCAACCCGATGGGTCAATCTCGTATGCCTTGTAATAATAGGGTTCTGAAGTGCAAGAATGCAAAGCGACTACAAAAAGTGCCCATGCCCCCAACACCGTGGCTACAGAAAACACATGCCGGAGCTTGTATGGTTGAAGACTAGCCACCAAAGTATTCTTTCATTTTTTCAAAGAAGCTCTTGTCCTTGCTACCGGGATTTGGTTGAAAATTGGCTTGATTACGCATCTCTTCGAGTAGTTCCTTTTCTTTTTTGTTCAGTTTTTTGGGTGTCCAAATATTGACGTGTATCAATTGATCTCCTTTGGCGTAGTCTTGGATAGAGGGTAATCCTTTTCCACGGAGTCTGAATATCTTACCACTTTGAGTCCCTTCGGGTATTTTTATTTTTACTTTACTGTGGATGGTAGGGACTTCTACGGTAGTACCTAAAGCGGCATCGGCAAAATTGAGGTAGAGGTCATAGATGACATTTCTGCCGTCTCGGACGAGGTATTCGTCATCGATCTCTTCGATTTGGATCAGGAGATCACCGGAAGGACCGCCATTTCTGCCTATATTACCCTTACCGCGCATAGAGAGTTGCATCCCCTCTTGAACTCCAGCCGGAATTTCGATTTCTACAGTATCGGATCCCTGTATTCGACCTTCTCCTGAGCATTTGCTGCACTTGGCGGTAATGCGTTTGCCGGAGCCATGACAGTGTGGACATACACCTGTAGTTTGCATCTGACCCAAAAAGGTTTGTTTGATCTGTCGGACATATCCTCCGCCTCCACAAGTGCTACAGGTACTCAGACTGGACGCATCTTTGGCACCACTACCGTCACACTGATCACAAGCTACTTTCTTTTTTACTTTTAGTTTTTTGGTTACCCCTTCAGCTATATCTTGGAGCGTCAATGCAACTTTTATCCGTAGATTGCTCCCTTGCTGTCCACCGGATCTTTGTCTGCCACCACCAAAAAATGTATCGAAGGCACCACCCGACTCACCAAACACATCGCCAAACTGCCTAAATATATCCTCCATAGTCATGCCTCCCGAGTAAGAGCCTCTGCCCATGTTTGGATCTACGCCGGCATGTCCATAGCGATCGTAGCGCGCTTTTTTGTCTGCATCACTCAGCACTTCGTAAGCCTCCGCCGCTTCTTTAAATTTGTCTTCGGCGGTTGAATCGTTCGGATTGCGATCCGGGTGATACTTCATGGCAATCTTTCGGTAGGCTTTTTTGATAGTGATCTCATCAGCCCCTTTAGTGACTCCCAGTATTTCGTAATAATCTCTTTTGGTCATACTATGGATTATATTTGCCTACAACGACTTTGGCATAACGAATGATCTTGCCTTTGAGTAGATATCCGGGCTCTACGATATCGATGATCTTACCGTCCTTGGTCGGATCGTTTACCGGCAAATGTGTGATGGCGTCATGTTGTTGGTCATCAAAAGTCATATCACCCATATCCATCTGCTTGAGCCCTAGTTGCTCCATCGTATTAGATAGTTTATGATAGACTAACTGCACTCCTTCTGAAAAGGACTCATCTGTACTCTCGTCCTCTGCGCTTTTCTTTGCTCTTTCAAAGTCATCCAAGACAGGCAGTAAAGCCTTGATTGTATCTTCAGCAGCCGTATCAAGTAACTCGATACGCTCCTTGAGGGTCCTTTTTTTATAGTTCTCAAACTCTGCAAACAGCCGTAGGTATTTGTCCTTGGACTGCTCCAACTCGGACTGGTAGTCAGCCAATTCTGCCTTAAGCCCCTCCACTTCAGCAGATTCTTTTGATTTCTTATTTGCTTTTTTTGATTTGTTTGCCATAAAATTATATTTCATATGTTAGGAAGTAGTTGTCTAAATAGTCGGATGACGCATAATCTTTCTTTCTATTAAAGCCTTATGTTATCTTTTTATAAGCCACGTGGTATTCCGATCTATTCTTAAAACGACTTTTGTTTAGTAAAATCCCACATATATATTATTATCAATTATTGAGCCATAGCTCTATTATGTGTCAAAATGACAGTACTAGCATATCGATATCGCTTAGTATCGGACCAAAATATCCATTTTTTATGACTATAGTACAAACTGTCCGCTACCGCGTCCCAAGCTCAACGGAGGCATTTTTGCCGATTACACCGAAAAATATTTATTTGAGTGGGCTTGACAGAAACGGTGAACAGGTCGCACCTACGGCGCTACAACAATATTTGTACCTACGGTGCTACTACAAACCGTTTGCTCCTCCGGAGCAGATGACAAAAACAAAAGCCCCGGCGGAACGACCCTGTAATATTATGTTCATTGCATACACGCAAATATATTTCAGGAACAATACGAAACGCAATCAAAAATCATTTGTAAATTGCATGGAGAGATGTTTTTTTGTTTACACCCACAATGCACTGAAGTTCAGTTAATTATAGCTTACACAACTCCCTTTTTATTCTATTTTGTTGACTACCGAAACTTGAGTAACTCAACTTAACTATGCACCGATTTTGTACAGTCCGAATGCTACTGCGAGCCATATGAGTCCTTTAATAAAAAAGAACAAAAAGGCTGCCCATCCCATCGTTTTGAATATTTTATGTTTTGATTTGTCCAGCATGCGTCAGAATTTAGTCTACCCAATCCGCCATAAATAAATTAGTGTCTCTCGTACCACCATTATTTCGATTGCTAGACCAGATGAGCTTCTTACCGTCAAAAGAAAACATCGGAAAGGAATCAAAAGTTTTGTCAAAAGTGATTTGTTCCAGCCCGGTTCCATCGATATTGATCATAAAAAGATTAAAAGGAAATCCCCTCTTACTCTTATGATTAGAAGAAAAAATAATCTTTTTGCCGGAAGGGTGAAAAAATGGTGCCCAATTGGCATTGCCTAGATTAGTGATTTGTTTTTTGTCCGAGCCATCTGCATTGGCGATATAGAGCTCCATATTCGTCGGTTCGACCAAACCTCTGGATAAGAGATCTTTATAGTTTTTCTTTTCTGCCTCTGTCTTGGGTCTGGATGACCGCCAAACGATTTTGCTTCCGTCGGGGCTAAAAAAGGCTCCTCCATCATAACCCAGCTCTGAAGTGATCTGTCGTACATCGGATCCGTCGATGTTCATAGTATAGAGTTCGATATCGCCGGATCGGGTGGATGTAAAAATGATTTTATCTCCCTTGGGAGATACGGTTGCCTCTGCATCATATCCGGGTCGATCGGTGAGTTGTTTTATGATGTTGCCGTCCAAATCCGCTACAAAAATATCGTAGCTATCATAAAGCGGCCACACATATTTGTCTGTACGTGGTGGCTCCGGCGGGCAGTCATCACCCCCTTTATGTGTAGAAGCAAATACGACGGACTTATTATCCGGCAAAAAATATGCACATGTCGTCCTGCCTTTTCCGGTACTGAGTAAGGGGGGCTTGTGGGCATTGTCGTGTCGTTTGTTTAGATCGTACAAAAAGATCTGATCACAAGGTGCATCCCAAGCATTATTTTTAGCCTGAAAGACCAATTGTTTGTCGTCAAAACTCCAATATGCCTCTGCA
>JAJRUR010000007.1 GCA_024277695.1 Bacteroidota bacterium
AAAAGTAGAGCAGGTAGCTCCGATCTCCGCTCCCATATTACAAATGGTGCCTTTGCCTGTACAGGACATGCTGATCGCTCCCGGGCCAAAATATTCGACGACGGCACCGGTACCGCCCTTAGCAGAGATAATTCCCGCCACTTTGAGGATCACATCTTTGGCTGAGGTCCATCCGGAGAGTTTTCCACTAAGTTGGACTCCTATGAGCTTGGGCATGCGGAGTTCCCAAGGCATTCCGGCCATTACATCTACAGCGTCTGCACCTCCTACGCCGATAGCTATCATTCCCAGTCCTCCGGCATTAACTGTATGGGAGTCTGTACCTATCATCATGCCTCCCGGAAATGCATAATTCTCCAATACGACTTGGTGTATGATTCCGGCTCCGGGCTTCCAAAAGCCTATACCATATTTGTTGGATACCGCTTCTAAGAAGTCATACACTTCAGAATTGGTGTCCAATGCCCCTTTCAAATCTACCTCGGCATTGACTTTGGCCTGAATGAGATGATCACAGTGTACGGATGAGGGTACGGCTACTTTGTCTTTTCCTGCCATCATAAACTGTAAGAGTGCCATCTGAGCAGTAGCATCCTGCATAGCCACTCGATCCGGACCAAAAAAGACATAATCTTTACCGCGTCGATAATTTTTGAGTGGTGACTCGGGGTGTAGATGTGTATAGAGAATTTTTTCGGTAAGTGTAAGAGGACGCCCCAGTTCTTTGCGCACTCTTTCGGTACGATCGCTCAGTGTTTCGTAGTGTTTTTTTAACATTTCCAGATCAAAAATCATAAACTGTATATTTTTTATTAGAATAATTTATTTCTGCACAATATAAAGATAACTTTGCCAATAAGGTCCTGCCGATCGGTCTTCTTTGATTTCTATTATTCGATATCCGATCTGCTCTAGATATTCTGAAAGTTTATCACGGGCTATACCATGCATCTCCATCAGCATTTGCTTAGTAAGAAAATCATCTTTGAGCCATTTTTGTTTAAGCCGAAGGTAAGTAAGATGTACATTCTTGAGCCAAGAATGTCTAAGCCACTGAAACAGGGCTTCTTTGCCCTTGGGATATGCCGGTAGCTGAAATACCAAGGTGCCGCCGGGCTTTAATTTGTCAAAAAAAAATCTCAAATAGTCTTTGGCATCATCGGGTGGGACATGTTGTAAGGTGATCAGGCTCAAACCAAAGTCATATAGATCCTTCTGACCATCAAAAAAATCTTCATTGGATACAAAACTGTACTTAGGGGCCTGTTGATGCGCAAAATTTTTGGCTTGAGCCAACATGGTATTGGATATATCTACACCGGTAACCTGATCAAATCGCTGTCCCAATCCCTGTGTCAGACGGCCTAGCCCGCATCCGAAGTCAAATGCTCTTTCGGTACGTACTTGCAGACCGAGCAGATCTATGCGCTCAAAGATTTTTTGTACCTCTTCTTTTCCTGTACGAAAAAATGCCTGCCGGTCCCAGCCACCATCTATAGCATGCTGTTCGGTTAGTACTGCCCACATAGCATCTGCTTGGGCGAGTTTTTCCCAGTTGTCCTTCAATTGATGCATGTGACGATTGTCCATAGACAGACTATTTTTCTTAGCCCAAATGATTTCTAAAGCCTTACAAAATAGTTCAGCAGTACAAGCAGCTCAATATTGCTGCGGACTCGCTCCTCATCCGGTGGTTTTATTAAAAGAATGTCGAGCGCTTGTCTTCGATATTTATGGCTTCTTTCATCGACTGGATCAAGCTGAATGGTATAGATCTTTTGACTCCCATCCCGGTAGTGTTGCGATAAAAGGCCAAATTGTCTATTTCTTCTGCCGGTTTCTTATTAGTGACTTTGATGTAGAATACTCCACCGCTGCCGGCGATCGGCCCCACTACTTTTTGCTCTTCACTTGCTATGGCTTTGGCCAAGACTACCGGTTCTTTGCCCAGACCTTCCAAGATGCCCGAGCCCGATGATGCATCAGTAATAGTGCTGACTTGCGCTGCAAAATGTGTTGCTATCTCTTGAAGGCTTTTGCCGGATAGATCAGGTAGTTGTTCTACTTTCTTTTGATTAGCAACGAGGGGAAGAATCTCTTCCTTGACTGTAACTAAGCTGGGTACACCTTTCGGAAAAATGTCTTTGAGTCCTGCCACGACGTTATATTGGTTATAATACAATTCCGAATTGTCAAAGATATAGACTTCCGGGGCTACGTCGCCTTTGCTGACATTGGAGAGAAAAGCCCATTGTATGATATTGCGGCTATTTTGGTTAGCTCCTAAGTCTCCACCGAGGTTTTGATCATTAGCACCAAATTTAGCAGAAGTTACCAGATCGAGATTGTGTTTGTCAGCATATTGACGGAGTTGATCTATATTTTGTACTTCGGAGAGAATCGAATTGGCTTGAGCCAATGCCGCATTCTGTGTATCTTCGCTTGGTACGATAGGTGTGCGAATGATAGCTATACGTGCTCCACTGCGATCGGTACCTTGGGCATATTTCTTTTTGGTCACTTGTACCAGATGGATTCCGAACTGCGTAAATACCTTGTAGAGTTTACCTACTTCGGCTTGATAGAAGATCAAGTCATTGAACTGTGGGACCATCTGTCCGGGAAATGCAGTACCCAAGTCTCCGCCGTTGATAGCACTGCCTTGATCTTGGGAGAAGCTCTTGGCGAGATCCTCAAAACTTTCGGATCCGCTCTCGATCAACTGCTGCAGGCTATCGATGATATTTTGTGCTCCGGCTATTTGGTCTTGGGTTTTTACCCCTCTGAGTATGTGCCGTACTTCGACCGAGTCGGGGACATCTTTGCGATCGATGAGCTTGACTAAGTTATACGCATTGTCTGCGAGATAAGGACCATATACTTCTCCGATTTTCATTTCAAATACCTTTTCTTGAAGGGTTTCGGGGAGTTTGTCTTTTTTATAGTATGCCGGAGAATATCCTCCCTCATACGACAGTACCAACAGGGAGTCGTCCTCCGTAGTCTGCAGCTCTTGTTTGATTTCATTCATCTCTTCAAAGATAGCAAGGGTATCTTCCGGAGTAGCTACTGCTTCGATGGCAACATAATCGACCTGTCGTTTTTCTTCTTTTTGTTCGTACTCTGCTCGGTGTTCTTTGAGGTAGGCTGTCAGTTCTTGATCTGTCGGCTCAATATCTGCGAGTTGGCTGTATGGTATGCGCACGACATCAAAATCCACTTTGGATTGTTTTTCTTTATACACTTCTTCGGCCATCCAAGATGGTGTGTAGATCGCCTTTTCTGCCAGGGCGTTGATTTGGGCTTTGATGCGATCGGTTTTGATGAAGTTATCGAGGTACTCCCATCGTTGGACACCTTGAGGATCGATTTGGCCGGCATTGAGCTGTTGGATAAAATTGTCATAAAATGACCGGTCAAACTGTCCGGTTTGTTGGTTGGGGAAGTAGGACTTGACTACAGGACTCAGTCGAGCACCGGTTTTCATTTCTTCGATCATTTCGTCCGTGAGTTGAATACCGAGTTTTTCTGCTTCTTTGTCCAGAATGGCGGACTCCACAAAATGCTGCCATAGAGAGTTACGTGTAGTAAATACATCTTGGGAGCTATTGGAGTACATAATGGATTGTGCTCTTTGGAAGTCATTCCAGTCGATCTCAGTATCTCCGACTTTTCCCAGGTGAAATTGATTATTTCGCTGACCTGTAAAGTTGGCATCCATAAGGATAAAAGCGGCAAGGGCTAGTCCGAGCAAGATGAGGACCATCCACATATTTGATCGAATTTTTGTAATTAGTGCCATAGATTATCGATTATCGTAATAGTTTTTTAAAAAATTGAGGCACAAATGTAGTGAATTATCAGACAATTGAAGGTTTTTTTTGAGGAAGTTTAGGGCTTTGGCATTCTGACTCCGAATGTTGGGTAGATACTAAAAGCGGTACAAAAAAACTTTGGAGAAGTCTCTTTTTTTCTTTGATAGATCAAAAAAGTTTATATTGTCTTTTTTTTAAAGATAGCAAATTTAATTAAGCATCATGTCGATATCTATAGAGAATACTGATCTGATAGTCATTATATTATATTTTGTATTGGTATTTGCCATAGCTGCATATGTCACTTGGCAGGAGCGAAAAAAGCGTGGTGAGGATTATGGTTCGAAGGATTATTTTTTAGGAGGCAAGAATCTGGGTTGGTTTGTGATAGGCGCATCATTGTTTGCATCCAATATTGGGTCTGAGCATCTGGTAGGCCTGACCGGAGCGGGAGCTCGAGGCAATATGCCTGCGGCACAATTTGAGATCTTGGCATCATTGATACTCATAGTACTAGCGTGGGTGTTTGTACCATTCTATATCAAGAGTGGTGTATATACGATGCCCGAATTTCTAGAACGGAGGTATTCGAGAGGAGCTCGTACCTATCTATCGACGATATCGATTCTCGCTTATGTGCTGACCAAGATATCGATCACGATTTTTGCCGGAGCACTAGTGTTTGAGGTGTTGGGATTGTCGTTTTGGACAGGAGCTATTTTGGTGGTATTGGCTACCGGAGTATATACGATCTTCGGTGGACTCAGAGCAGTGCTCTATACGGATATGTTGCAGATGATAGTGCTGATAGGAGGATCGCTGGCAGTAACATATTTTGGATTGAAGGCCATTGGGGGATGGTCGGACATGCTGGTAATTTTAAAAACGCAAAATCCTGGAGAAGGACAAGGTCTGAGCTATCTCAATTTGTGGCGACCTATGAGTGATCCTGATTTTCCATGGACGGGCATTATGTTCGGAGCTCCTATTCTGGGTATTTGGTACTGGTGTACCGACCAGTTTATCGTACAGCGGGTATTGAGTGCTCGTGATGTGTCAGAAGCTCAGCGCGGAGCATTATTTGCCGGATTTTTGAAACTTCTTCCCTTGTTTATCTTTGTGATACCGGGAGTGATTGCGTTTGCACTGCATCAACGTGGGATGCTGAGCAGTATGACGGACCCTGATCAAGCACTTCCTGCACTGATCCATCAAATATTGCCCACGGGTCTGAAAGGACTGGTTTTGGCCGGTTTGTTAGCCGCTTTGATGAGCAGTTTGTCTTCTGTGTTCAATTCGAGCTCCACCTTGTTTACTGTAGATTTTTATCATAAATGGTACCCCGAAGCTAGCCAAAGACAGTTAGTACGCGTAGGGCAAATATCTACTATCGTACTGGTCGTCATCAGTTTGGCATGGATTCCATTTATGCGAGCTATGATCGAAGGTGGGGGAGTATATAAGTACTTACAGAGTATTCAGGCTTATATATCACCACCGATAGCTGCTGCTTTTTTATTAGGTCTCTTTATGAAAAAACTCAATGGTCGTGGTGCCATGTTAGCCCTATGGGGTGGTTTTTTGATCGGGATGTTACGCCTCGTAGGAGAATACCTCAAAAACGAAAACATACTACAGGTCAACAACAGATCCTTGATGGATTATTTTGTCAATTCTAATTTTCTCCATTTTGCAATATTTCTTTTTCTCGTTAGTGCTCTTTTGCTTGTCGTAGGTAGTAGATTTGCTCCGGCTTATTCGATGGAGCGACTCAAAAATTTGGTTTACGAAAGCTCCGAGCCTGAGTCCGGAAAACGATCCAAAGAGTTTTGGCTCACGCTGATTTTGATCGGGGCAGTTGTATTGCTCTGGCTTGTCTTTAGTCCGTACGGAATTGCTTAACTTTGCACTTATGCACGAAAAACAAAAATCCAAATTAGAGTCGATCATCGACTATTTAGATCGGTACAAAGATCTGATGATCAAAGCCACAGATGCCGTCATCGACCAAGAGATATCCGATTATCCCATTTTTGTCATTCATGACGGGAGCATGAATTTGGGTGTCAGTATCCTCCAAGACGAAGAGCTCGCTATCAGTATTTCTTCTCTAGAAGAATTTTCGACCAAACAGTTGATCTCAGACGACCGAATTAAGCCTTTTATAAAAATATATAAGGACCCATTTCATTATTTTTGTTTGTTGGTCACTCTTTTAGAAAAACCGAGCTTCGTTTTTGCTCCGCGCAAAAAAAATGATCCTGCCGTAAGCAATTGAATTTGTGTCGCTTACTCCTACGCTCCCTTTGACTGCCCATAAGGTCTCTTTTGACCTTGGATATACCAGCGATTGACCAGCCTTATAAGCCAAACAACTATCTAGGTTTTGGCCAAAATTTGTCTATTTATCAAGGAGTTATAAAAAATATTAACACTTTTTGTATAGAAAGCTTGCATTTGAACAGATAGAAGCATACTTTTGCGCACCCAAAAGAAAAAGGGCATTAAAAAAACAAGTAAAAATCTGAATCAGATGAACACACTGAGTTATAAAACCAAATCGGCCAATAAGCAAACTGTTGACCAACAGTGGTATGTGGTAGATGCAGAAAATATGATCGTAGGCAGACTAGCCACCAAGGTCGCTATGGTTCTTCGCGGTAAGCATAAGCCTTCCTACACTCCACACGTGGACTGTGGTGATCACGTGATCATCATCAATGCCGACAAAGTACGTTTTACCGGCAATAAGATGGAAGACAAATACTATCTCCGCTACTCGGGATATCCGGGAGGACAGCGCAAGACCACGGCATCAGAGGCTATGGCCAAAAAGCCTCGCTTCGTCATCGAAAATGCCGTAAGAGGTATGCTACCCAAAAATACTTTAGGTCGGCAGATGTTTAGAAAATTACATGTCTATGAAGGCACAGAACACCCGCATAAGGCACAAAAAGCAAAACCATTTAACTTTTAATCAGATATGGAACAAATCAAAACTCTAGGGAGAAGAAAAGCTTCCGTCGCCCGAACATATGTAACCAACGGTTCAGGCAAGATCGTTATCAACGGAAAAAGCATGGAAGAGTACTTCCCACAGAAATATATACAAGCCTTTATCCTCGATCCCTTTGAGGTTGTAGGCATCGAAAACGCATACGACATCAATATCAATGTTAAAGGGGGCGGCTTCAAAGGTCAGTCTCAAGCTATCCGACTGGCTATCTCCAGAGCCTTGGTACAAATCAATGAGGATTTTAAAAAGCCCCTCAAAGAAAAAAAATACCTCACGAGAGATGCCCGCGTGGTAGAACGCAAGAAATACGGAAAACCCAAAGCACGCAAGAGTTTTCAATTTTCTAAACGTTAAGATTTATTTTTTAGACACTATTACACATATATATATACTATGCAAGTTCCTAATCAAAAAGAAATGTTAGAAGCAGGAGTGCACTTCGGTCACCTCAAGCGAAAATGGAATCCCAAGATGCGCCCTTATATTTTTATGGAGCGAAAAGGTGTACACCTCATCGACCTCAACCGTACACAAGAGTGCCTCGAAAAAGCGGGCCGTGCAGCCAAAGCCTTGGCCAAATCCGGACGTAAGATCATGTATGTGGCTACTAAGAAACAAGCTAGAGACATCGTAGCAGACGCTGCACGCAGTGTCAATATGCCCTATGTCACTAATCGTTGGCTAGGTGGCATGATGACCAACTTTGCCACCATAAAGCGTTCCGTCAAAAAAATGAAAAATATCGAGCGGATGCTCGCTGACGGCTCTCTCTCTTCAGTGACCAAAAAAGAGCGCCTTACACTGACTCGCGAAAAAGACAAGCTCGAAAAAGTCCTCGGCGGAATCGCCAATCTGAACCGTATGCCCCATGCCGTATTTTTGGTGGATATCTCCCAAGAGCACTTGGCACTCGCCGAAGCGACTAAGCTCCGATTACGTACTTTTGCTATGGTAGATACCAATAGTAATCCCAATTCCGTGCATTTTCCGATACCGGCCAATGATGATTCTTCCAGATCCGTCAAGCTCATTACCGATTATATCACCGCTTGTATCAAAGAAGGACTCGAAGAGCGTAAAAATGAGTCGGCTTCCGCCAAAGTAGAAGCAGATGCAACTACATAATTTTTTTAATACTAATTTTTTTATTCATCCAAAAGCATTAAAGTAATATTTTAATAATATGTCGATCAAATTAGAAGATATCAAAAAACTCAGAGATGCTACCGGCGCAGGAATGATGGACTGCAAAAAAGCCCTCACAGAAGCCGGAGGAGATTTTGAAAAAGCAATCGAAGAATTGCGCAAAAAAGGACAAAAAGTATCTGCCAAACGCGCAGACCGTGATGCACTCGAAGGAGCAGTCATTGCCAAAATCAGCGATGACAAAAAACGTGGTGTCGTGATAAAACTCAGTTCAGAAACAGATTTCGTATCCAAAAATGAAGAATTTATCCAATTGACCACACAGATAGCTCAGGCAGCTGTAGATGCTTTTCCTCAGAGCATAGATGAACTGATGCAAGTAGAACTCAATGGAGCTACCGTCGGAGATCACATCAACGACCTACTAGCCAAGTTTCAGGAAAAAATCGAACTGACCAACTACGAACGACTAGAAGCAGAGCTCGTAGTACCTTATATCCACATGGGTAACAAAGCCGGTGTCATCGTAGGACTCAATTCCGCTGATGAGAAAGTATATAATGCAGGCAAAGATGTAGCCATGCAAGTAGCCGCTATGAAACCCATAGCCCTGGACAAGGATCAAGTGGATGCCAAAACCATTGCTACCGAGATAGAAATCGGCAAAGAACAGGCGCGCGCCGAGGGCAAACCCGAAGCCATGATTGAAAAAATCGCTTTAGGAAAACTCAATAAGTTCTATAAAGAAAATACACTACTCAATCAAGCTTTTGTAAAGCAAAATAAGATGTCCGTAGCGGACTATCTGAAAAGTGTCCAAGCAGACCTGACGGTAACGGACTTTAAACATGTGCGATTGGGATAGCAAAAAACTTTTTTTTTGAGCCAGTGATTTTGATCATTGGCTTTTTTTTTAACTATTATTGTAAGCCAAATCATAAAAACAAAAAATGGCAAAGTACAAAAGAGTCTTACTCAAGCTCAGCGGCGAAAGCCTCATGGGTGAGCAAGGATTTGGTATCAATGCGGATATGCTCAATTATTATGCCGTCCAGATCAAAAAAATAAAAGATGCAGGACTCGAGCTGGCCATCGTTATCGGCGGTGGAAATATCTACCGCGGTCTCCAAGCTGTCGAATCCGGAATCGACCGCGTACAAGGAGATTATATGGGTATGCTCGCTACCGTGATCAATGGCCTCGCTCTACAAAGTGCTCTCGAAAACCACGGTCTCTTTACGCGTCTGGTCTCTGCCATCGAAATGAAAGCGATAGCCGAACCCTATATTCGACGCAGAGCAGATCGACATCTCGAAAAAGGAAGAATCATCATTTTTTCGGGAGGGACAGGCAGCCCTTATTTTACAACAGATTCGGCAGCAGCACTACGTGCTAGTGAGATCAATGCAGGCGTCATACTGAAAGGAACACGAGTAGATGGCATCTATTCTTCAGATCCCGAAAAAGATCCTACTGCAACAAAATTTGACAAAATTACCTTTACCAAAGCCATCGACCTCGGTCTCCATATTATGGATATGACTGCTTTTACCCTCTGTCGAGAAAATAATATTCCTATCATTGTCTTCAATATCTTAGACCCAAGTTCCATAGAGGATATCATCGCAGGCAAAGATGTCGGGACATTGGTCAGTGCCTAGTGTATTGGTCAGATTTCTATATTTGGTGTAGGCATCACGGCGATACTATCCATTTTTTTGGTCATTTGGATGATCATTTAATCGCCAAAGATGTTTTCTTTGCACAATAAAAAATTTTAAATAACTAATGAATTTACTCAACGTAGGAACAGTAGCATTTGACACGGTAGAAACTCCATTTGGACGAAGAGAAAAAATCACCGGTGGAGCAGCCT
>JAJRUR010000157.1 GCA_024277695.1 Bacteroidota bacterium
CCGAAGAAGGACAGTTTTAGTAATTGCAGCAAAATCTAAAACTTTATAGCCAATATTTTAAACCATAATCTAGTTTATACGTGTTATAGCCATATCTTTACGATTCTTGTTCATTATAAAAAAAATAAAAACATTGTTACGGATGAAAAATTCTCTCTTTATACTCTTACTGCTTATTACAAATTGGGCATATACCCAAACCATGCTCGAAGGCTATGTCTTTGAAAGCGATAATAGAGGCTATCTCAATATGGTCAAAATTGAGTTGATCAATGCCACAACCAAAGAAAAACTACAGTGTTTTACCGACTTGGATGGACGATTCGAAATCGCACTTACACCGGGCCAATACAGTTTTACAGCTACAAAAGATCTGTTTTTTCCATATACCAAAACCATCAACGTAGCTAACTCCAAATTGTTTGAAAATATAAAACTCAATCGCCAACCCGGATATATATTTGATGTCACTTTAGCTAGAGTCCGGGATAGCGCAGATGCACCCACAGATGCCATCAAGGGTGCTTGGATCGAAATCTATAACAATACGACCAAAGAAGAGGTCCTTAATCTCAAAGATTATCCGCATCCCAATTTTCAATTTACCTTTACCAAAGGCAACTACTATACAGTTATGATGCGCAAAAAAGGATACTTTACCAAACGGCTGGAGGCACATGTTGATATCGATGGATGTATCCTCTGCTTTGAAGGGATCGGAGACTTGCGCCCGGGAGTTACAGACAATCTCACTGAAGGTAACGAGATGGGAACTCTGCTCGCCAATGTCGAAATGATACCTGCAGAACCCGGAGACAAAATCACGCTCCGCAATATCTATTATGACTACAATAGTGCAGATATACGATCTGATGCAGAGATAGAACTCAATAAACTCATACCCATACTCAGGGACAATCCCGATATCATCGTGGAGCTATCATCGCATACAGATAGCCGAGGGGACAATGCTTACAATCAAGAACTCTCCTTCCGTAGAGCAAAAAATGCTGTAGATTATTTAGTCGCCATAGGAGGAATTGAACCTCGCCGTATCGTAGCTAAGGGCTACGGCGAAAACCAACCCGTCAACCGCTGTGTTGATGGTGTGGACTGTACAGACGAAGAATATCAAGAAAATCGTAGAACTGAACTCAAAGTACTGGGATATTTGGCCAATGACCCCTTAGCTCACAAAACCCTCGTTATGATCAAAGAAGAAGAAGCTATGGCCAATCTCCTCAAAGAAGTCCAAAACCAAAATATCATCGAAGTCAAAGAGGGTGAAGAACTACCCGAAGAAATAAGAAAACAAATGGGACACCCGGATGTAGAGTCAGGCAATTCCGAATCTGAAGAAAAGGATTTAAAAACCCAAACTACAGAAACTCCGGATGCTCAAGATATACAAAGAAACCTCGAAACCGAGGACGAGTATGAAGCCGAAATCCCTAACCATAATAATGTCAATAAGGTGATTGAAAAGGCAAACATTATAAGATCCTCAACCGCCGATACCGATTCTGGTTTTCCCAAAAATATCTCGCCCGACTACACAGGATACAAAATTCAGATTATGGTAGCTAGAAATCCTATCGACCCTAAACACAAATTTTTTATTGAAAACCCCCGAGTTTATATCGACAAAACCAAATACGGTTATGCTTACCTCCTAGGAGATTTCGATAGTAGAGAAGCAGCTGAAAAACACTTAAACGCTACTGTAAAGTCAAAATACCCCGATGCTTTTATCATCCATTTTGTACAAGGCGAACGACATTAAAAAAAAATCTATAAGTTATGACAATAGACAAGTTTATTGAAGGTCTGAAAACCAAAATAGACCCCACTGCTATCGAAGGACAAAATACAAGTTTTCACTTTGATATATCCGGTGATCATGGCGGCCAATATACTGTACGTATTCAGGATGGTCAGCTCGACTGGCAAGAGGGTCTAGACGGTGATGCAAAATGCAAAGTCACTACTTCGGCAGACCATCTTCAAAGTCTGTTATCCGGCAAACTCCATCCCATGATGGCTGTCCTCACCGGAAAACTAAAAATCTCCAACCAAGCCGAAATGCTCAAATATGCCAAAATATTTGGTCTGATGTAGCCCTATAGATTGAACTACGCATAATCTATCTGTCAGACCAAAGTGTATGCCGGATGGTTAGGATGTCGGGATACGATGCATCTTGAGACATTGTCTTGCATTATCATAAAATCATCATAAAAAGCCAAAAATTGATCATATTTGCACGTGCTCAAGACCCTATCCGGTGAAAATAATTATCTCTGTAACGAATGATCTCTATACGGACCGACGAATGCTCCGAATCGCAGACAGTCTGGCAGATGCAGGTCATCAGATCAGTATGGTTGGTGTACATAGAGGGCGCACACTCGACGCAAGTGTTCGACATAAAATCCACAGATTTACTTGCATTTTTCGACGAGGTATTTTGTTTTATATCGAGTACAATATACGCCTTGTACTATTTTTGTTGCGAGCGGATTTTGACCTGATCTATACAGTGGATCTGGATACTATTTTGGCAGGAAGCTTGGTAAAAAGATGGCGAGCTAAAAAACAAGTTTTTGATAGTCATGAGTTCTTTAGTGAAGTTCCTGAATTAGAAGGTCGAAGACTAAAAAAATGGCTTTGGACGCAGCTCGGTCATTGGACGATTCCATATACTGATATCCGATGGACGGTTTCTACATCTTTGGCCAAAGCCCTAGAGACAAAATATGGTTTTGCATTTGGCTTATTGAGAAATATGCCCAAAAGATATAGGGAAGTACCTATGCGAAATGCGGAAATCAAAAACTTGGTCTATCTGGGTGTACTCAACAAAGGGAGAGGATTGGAACAGTGCATTAGAGTATTGGCAGCTCGAAAAGAATTGAGCTTGACTTTGATCGGTGATGGAGATCTACGGCAAGAACTTGAAGACCTTGCGGATCAACTCAAAGTCTCCGATCGCCTTATCTTTGCCGGACGGCTGCCCCGAGATCAGATCTTTGATACTTTGACCGGTTATGACCTAGGGCTAAATATCTTGGAGAGCCAAAGTAAGAGTTATCGGCTTTCTTTGGCCAATAAATATTTTGATTATATCCAAGCAGAATTGCCATCAATCCAGATAGCTTTTGAGGAGTATGTACGTATGCAAGAGAAGTTTGCCTGCTGTTATTTGGTACACCAAGCTACTGAGCAAGATATTGGAGATGCAATCACCGCATTACAAAAAAACGATAATCTGGATTATGATAGAATGGTTGAGGAATGTCGTAAGGCAAAACAGATGTGGCATTGGGATGTTGAAAAGGAACAATTAATTGGACAGATAAACAAACTATACACTCCAATATGACGTTATACAGCTAAGCCTTTTTTAGCTGATCAAAATGAAAATGACTATCAAGACTATGAACTCTTCAAAGGTATTAAGGAATAGAGATGTCAAAGAAAACCGCATTATTGATGCAGCGGAAGAAGTATTTGCCGGTGTGGGCTTTGCCAATGCAAAAATGGATGAAATTGCTGATGTGGTAGGTATGTCCAAAGGATCGCTGTACTTTTATTTTGACACAAAAGAAAATCTCTATATGGCTGTCGCTTATAGGGCTATCCAGCTACTCAATAAATTACTCTATCAAGCACTAGATGAAAATAAGGCGGAAAAGGGTATCCATAGTGTACTGGCACTGATGGATGTGTTTATGAATTATAGTCAAAGGTACATTCTGTACAGTGAAGCAATTTTGGACTATATGTCCCTCAATCGGTCGAGTGGACAGGGACGTATAAAAGCCAAAATGACCATGGCTATCAAGGAAAGTGTTTTTTGGAGAAAAATCCAAGATATCCAAAATATTCCTTTTAATTTGGTTATCGCCGAAATCAAAAGAGGTAAAGCGGATGGCAGTATCAAAAGCAGAGAAAAACCCGAATTGCTTTATCTGATCGCTTGGGCGAATGTCGTAGGATATATGAAACTTAATTCTACCGGTGGTCAGCACGAAACTTTTCATAGCATACCCATCACTAAATGGAAAAAGTACCACATAGAAGTAGCTCGAAAACTTTTAGAGTCGGAGTAGATAACTAACTATCTTGCATAGTATTAGTTTTTCAGAATTTTCTTAAGGCGTGTCTTGTTATTTTGTTGCACGACGAGCAAATAAACACCTTTAGGGTATTTTGATACATCTATGCGATCTATTTGTTCCACAAATCTACCCATGCGTTTTCCATCCATGCTATAGATGATCACTTCCTGGATGGGGGTTTTATCTGTAGTTGCCACATATAAATACTGATCTACCGGATCCGGATAGCTTATGATTCCCCCTTCAGTCCCAATCTCAATAGGTAAGTCTTCATCATCGCTCTTCTGAGAATATACTTTAAAGTCATAGATGCCAATCTCACAGAACTTTTCAGAGTCAGAGGGATGTCCTGCACTAATCTCCAAGCGATATACTCCGGGCCGGTTGACTACAGGCGCAGGCTCTCGACTGAATAATTGGTTTTCATAATACCATGCATACCTATAGAATATATCCGGATCGGTAGCAGAAGTTACTATTTTATTGAGCTCTAGCTGCACGGATGATATCTGATTGTTGATATAATATTCAAGCCGTGCACCGTCAACTATTCGCGAGGATGCACTGACTACAATCAATTCCAGCAACTGGTAACAAGAGTTAGCTTGATCGATACACTCGAAGCGTACCACAGTATCCAATCTCAAGCGATAGTCTCCAACCTGGTTGATAGTGATAGGCTGTCCTAGCTGTCCCGGATATATATAACCGGCCTCTAGATCTTCTTGGCAGAGCATCTTGGTCAAGCGGATCGTAATGAGCTCATCCTCCTCGTAGATTGTTACGGTGTCCAAAATCTGGCATCCATCACAAACACCATCATAAGTTAATATATGCACACCTGGTTCTTCTAGCAATGTATCTATGTTTTGATTACGATATCTGTAGGGTAACTTTTGGCTACAGAGGCATACTTCAGAGTGCCGTACTACCGTATCCATGTTACTATATTGCACAGTTGCACAGATTTTGTCAGAAGTTCCACATTCTCCAACTGCCATGACACAGAGTTCTAATTGGTTACTTGTCGTATCGTAAGGCACTTCGCTGATCGATGGAGAATCTTCTACTGAAAAGAGTTCACCGTTGACATACCAATAGTAGCATCGAGCTAAAGGCAGCTCCTGGACTCCGTAGTCCGCACACAATATGGGCTCTTGATCCGAATAACAGGAAGTAGTTCCTTCTTCAATTCCATCTCCTTTTATTTTAGTACCCGTCGGAAAAGAAGGGGCAAAGGTAGGACCACCTCCTTGGACTACTTCGATTTCATAAGAGCATTGATCTCCGGATACTCCATCGATCATCAAAAAATATTCTTTACCGAACTCTGACTGGAATCTTATGATCAAATCGTTCATAATACTAGTGACATTTACGTCACATGCTATAGCTTGTGCTGTCGGATAATCAGCTTCACAACTGTCAAATATTCCCATCTGTAAGCCTCGACCTTGCATACAGTTACTGACCTTTAGCTTTATTTTAACAATTTCGCCACTACCTATAAAAGAGAAAAAATCAGGATTTTCTATAGAAAATCCATTATGACACCAATTTAATGATGTTGTGGTAATACAATCTTCATTTTTACATTGTCCTAAGCGACCGGATATTCCATCTAACAAATCTAAGTCACAAACAGTCTGACTTAATGAGCAAAAATATGCGCCCTGAATGGACTCGTTAGGGCATGGTTGGGCTGTGCTATCCAAAGCAGTTACCAAGTATATCAAGCTGATGAGAATTGAGCTAAATGTTTTCATAATATGCATTTTTTGTTGGCAATATACCAAAGATAACTAAAAAAGTATGTAATTGTGATAGCCTAAGGTCACAATCAGTATCAAATATTTTTTTTCTACCTTTAGAGATGTTTTTGATTGAATTGAAAATAAGGACTTTAGGAAAAAACTGCGTTGGTTATGTATTTTGCATAAATACATGAGCTTTAGGATAATTACTTATATGTAAAGTACATAAAATCAATAGTATATGATTTTCCTTCTTATCCGGTATCCTGACTTAGCCCAATTTTCTGTAGCAATTAGTTGGGAAATTTTGTGCGTTAGGCTTACAAAATCTCCTAGCTGCCCATAGAGTATCATATCTTTGGATTGTCGTGATTTTTGGATTGTCGTACAGTACATCCAACAAAAGATTAGTAGCTTGCCCACGATATATATCTACGACAGATGATAAAAACTATAGCTCGATCGACACTTGATTATTTATCTCGCCTTGATTCTAATAATAATAGAGAGTGGTTTAAAAAGCATAAGGCGGCATACGACCAAGAGAGAGAGCATTTTGTAAGTTTTTGTCAAGCCTTGCTGCAAAAAATAGAAGTACATGATGTAATCGAGACGATGAAAGTATATCGCATCTATCGGGATGTTCGTTTTTCGAAGGACAAAACACCGTACAAGGACAATTTTTCTTGTCATTTTGTACGCTTAGGAAAACTGAGGAGAGGTGGTTATTATTTTGAGATCAAGCCCGGTGGGTCTTTCGTAGCCGGTGGATTTTGGAAACCCAATTCGGCGGATTTGCTCCGGATACGTCGCGAGTTGGAGATGGACTCCGAGCCCTTGCGCAAGATATTGGCACAGCGAAGATTCAAAGAGCAATTCGGAGAGCTCCACGGGGCTGAACTAAAGACGGCTCCGCGAGGATTTGACCGTCAAGACCCCAATTTGGATTTGATCAGAAAAAAACAATTTGTCGTTTTGCGCTCGATAGCAGATGAGGAGTTGCTGTCAGATGACTTCATTTCAAATCTAGACGATGCTTTTAGGGGGATGCGTCCATTCTTGGATTATATGACAGAGGTATTGACCACAGACCTAAATGGTGAATTGATCGTATAGACAGGACGCGTCCTAATCAAAGGATTGATTTTCAACAGCTGCTCGTTCTACCAGTACTTCATATTCGTTTGGCGTCAGCCCATCCATACAGAAGTGTATTGGGTTGAGTGCTCTTCCGTTCAGATGTATTTCGTAGTGTAGATGTGGAGCAGTAGAGGTTCCTGAACTACCCACTTCGCCTATTTTTTGACCTCTTTTGACACGATCTCCGACCTTGACGAAGATTTTGCTCATATGTGCATAAAGGGACTCGTAGCCGTAACCGTGGTCGATAATGACATGCTTGCCATAGCCTCGGCGTAGGTTTTTGACTTTAATGACTTTGCCGTCACCGGATGCCTGTATCGGCGTCCCTCGAGGTGCAGTAAAGTCGATACCCTTATGTAGTTTCTTCACTTTGTGGATAGGGTGAATCCTCCAACCATATCCGGAGAGATGTCGTAGATTGTACTTGAGCTTATCTTCTTTGACAGGTTTGATAGATGGTATGGAAGCGATCATCTTTTCTTTGTTCATCGCCAGATGATAGATAGTATCAAGCGATCTGGATTGTAGTGCCAGTTGGCGCTCTAGTTTGTCGAGTCGCTGCTGTGTTTTTTTGATAGTAGATCCCGATCTCGAATAGTCTATGATATCATCACCGGGTTCATGTCCTCCTACACCACCGTTCCAAACGGCATCATCCATAGTCTTACGTCCAAAAATTACGCTATGTACTTCTTGATCTTTTTGGTGAATATCGGATAGTACTTCATTCATGATATCCATCTTTTGGTTGAGCACGGAGTACTTATATTTCATTTGGTTGAGCTCTCGTGTGAGTCGTTGTTCTTGAACTGAAGGGAAGTACAACCCCATAAAATATTGAAGACCAAAAGCAGCTGCAAAGAGCAGGAGAACCAGCAACCCTACGAGTTGCAACTTCTTAGCAAGAGGGGCTTGGTATTTTCGATATTGCAGCGTTGTCTTGTCGTAAATATATTTTTGCTTGCCCATATAGTGTTAAAAACGTAAAATTTTTGTTGGCCTATCACATAGACAAATACTCTTCATATTCCAAAAAATACAATTGTACCGGCGATAAACCATCATTTATAGAAGAATTATCTACTTTTGTGCTCCCAAAATGATGCTCAAAAATACTATTTTTAGCGAAAGATATATCATTCAAGGCAAATTATTAATAATTTATTAACTATGCGGTCAACAGATATTCGTAAAAAATTTCTTGATTTCTTCCGCTCCAAAGATCACATGATCGTAGATTCTGCGCCGATGGTGGTAAAAGATGATCCCACGCTGATGTTTAACAATGCAGGGATGAATCAGTTTAAGGATTACTTTTTGGGTAATCGCAAGGCACCCAAAAGTCGAATTGCGGATACTCAGAAGTGCCTTCGCGTATCTGGCAAGCACAATGATCTGGAAGAAGTCGGTCGGGATAGCTATCACCAAACGATGTTTGAAATGTTGGGCAATTGGTCTTTTGGTGACTACTTCAAAGCGGAAGCTATCGAGTGGGCTTGGGAACTTCTGGTGGACCAATTCGGACTCGATCCGGAGAGGCTGTATGCTACAGTATTTTCGGGAGATAAACAAGATGATCTCGAGGCAGATGCCGAATCTGAAGCCTTGTGGTATAGATATTTGCCAGCTGAGCGTGTGATGCGATTTGATCGGAAAGACAATTTTTGGGAGATGGGCGATACAGGTCCCTGTGGCCCTTGTTCTGAGATTCATATCGATCTGAGGTCTGATGCCGACAGAAATAAGATACCCGGTCGAAACTTAGTCAACCAAGATCATCCCCAAGTTGTAGAAATATGGAATTTGGTCTTTATACAATTCAATCGATTAGCTGATGGCAGTTTAGTAGATCTACCGGACAAGCACGTCGATACCGGTATGGGCTTTGAGCGATTAGTGATGGCCATTCAAGATAAGCAGAGTAACTACGATACGGATATTTTTGAGCCGGTGATTCGTTTTATTGAAGAGAAGACAGGTATTAAGTACGAGGCACGTTACGAGGAGACAGCCAAGTCGGATATTGCTATGCGTGTACTTGCTGATCATTCTAGAGCAGTTGCCATAGCTATAGCTGATGGCTGTATCCCAACCAATACAGGAGCGGGCTACGTCATACGCCGGATACTGCGTCGTGCTATTC
>JAJRUR010000158.1 GCA_024277695.1 Bacteroidota bacterium
ATTGATGGGGACGATTTCTGTCACGATGGGTTTTTCCCAAAGATCGGCAGCATAGGTTTTTTTGAGTTGTAGTGCGCTTTCTTTTTGTGCCTCGCTGTGATAAAAAACAGCTGATCGATATTGTGTCCCCCTGTCATAGCCTTGTTGATTGAGGGTGGTGGGATCATGAGTAGTCCAAAATACTTCGAGCAAGTCATTATAGGATATCACTTTGGGGTCAAAAATGATCCGTGCTACTTCGGCATGTCCTGTCGTACCGCTACATACTTCTTTGTAGGTAGGATGATCTGTATGACCTCCCGCATAGCCGGACTCTACTTTTTCTACTCCTTTTAATTCTTGAAATATAGCCTCTACACACCAAAAACAACCCGCTCCAAAAGTAGCTTCTTCGAGATTTCTTTTTTTGATTTCTACTTCGTTCATTTCCTGATCATAGTTTCTTTGGGTTTGCGATACAGACTGGCAGCTATTTGTAGCCACTAACAAAAATACTGATAAGATTTTTAACATAATTCATCCTTACTTTTTGGGAGGTATTCCTCAACGACTATTTTGGAATATTTTTTGAGCAGTA
Source organism: Bacteroidota bacterium (assembly GCA_024277695.1). Taxonomy (GTDB): domain Bacteria; phylum Bacteroidota; class Bacteroidia; order Chitinophagales; family Saprospiraceae; genus JAJRUR01. The sequence continues at coordinate 578 of JAJRUR010000158.1, forward strand.
CACCCGATTTAGGAGATAAACGACAGATATGCCTTTTGGTTTGTATCATGTCCCATATTTTAACAATTTATTTTTATCTCAGCTATCCAAAAACAAGTCGGTCATGAGTGGACTGGAAGGGTCGATGGCATACTTATCCAGATCCGTGATCCCCTTGAGGGCGAGCAGTTCTTCATCAAGCAAGAATCGTCCGTGGAGCGTTTGGTTTTGATGCTCCAAAAGAATGGCTGCTGCATCTGCCACAATTTGGGGTGATCGAGACATCTTCATAATTTGGTCTCCTCCGAGCAAGTTTTGTACTGCGGCTGTTGCTATGGTTGTCTTGGGCCATAGGGCATTGACAGCGATTCCGTCTTGTTGGAGTTCTTCTGCCAGTCCAAGGACGCACATGCTCATTCCGTATTTGGACATCGTATATGCCAGGTGGGGACCGAACCATTTGGGATCCATATGGAGTGGAGGGGAGAGCATGAGTATGTGGGGGTTATCTGATTTGCGTAGATGCGGGATACAGAGTTTACTCATCAAGAAAGTACCCCGAGCATTGACTTGGTGCATGAGGTCAAACCGTTTCATAGGCGTATGCTCGACGGGAGTCAGCGATATGGCACTGGCATTATTGACCAAAATATCGATTTTGCCAAAGTGCTCTATGGTCTGATCAATGACTTGCTGTACTTGATCTTCGAATCGTACATCCATGTGTAAGGCAATGGCTTGAGCTCCTATGTCTATCATCTCTTGAGCGGCGGATTGGATGGTTCCGGGCAGTTTTGCGTGTGGAGATGTAGTTTTGCCGGTGACTACAATATTGGCTCCCAAGCCGGCGAGTCGGAGTCCGATCGCCTTGCCGATACCTCTGCTGGCTCCGGAGATGATAACGGTTTTGTTTTCAAAATGCATAGTGGGCTTGTTAATAGATTAAGCATTATTGTCCTGTGCATACCATTCTGCAAAAGACGATTCTGTCTCATAGAGTTTGAGCTTGACCAGTTGGATGTCTTCAGGCAATTGCTTACGAATCAATCCGGCAAAATGCAATAAGAGCATCTCGCAACTGGGCTGAAATGGCAGTATGATGATACGTTCATAACGGTTTTGGATGGTGTCGAAGAGTTTTTTGCCTTCGCGTACATTGAGGATCAATGCGTGGTCATACAGATCAATAATCTGCGCGTGGACTATTCTTTTTAAATCTTTAAAATCCATGACCATGCCATTTTTTGGGCTATTCGGATCGGCAATGGGTATTCCGCTTACGGTGACGATCAGCTTATAAGAGTGTCCATGGATATTTTTGCATTTGCCGTCATAACCATACAGTGCATGTGCGGCTTCAAAATGAAAGATTTTGGATAGGCGTATAGAGTTTGTTTCGTGCATAGTACTTAGAAGTTAAATTGTGCTAAACAAGGGCAGTGGTCTGAGTGCTTTACTTCTGAGAGGTATTGTGCATCGACGATGTGGTCTTCCAATGCCTTAGCAACCGATATGTAGTCTATTCTCCAGCCTTTATTGCGCTGACGGGATCCGGCACGATAGCTCCACCAACTGTAGATATCCTTTTTTTGCCCGTGCACTAATCGGTATGCATCTGTAAAGTCTTGATCAAACCATTTTTGTAACCAAGCGCGCTCTTCCGGTCTAAATCCGGAGGGATTGTCTTTGCGTTGTGGATTGTGAATGTCAATATCCAAGTGTACAATGTTATAATCTCCTACTATGATGAGTGCTTTTTTTTCTTTAAAAAGCTCTTGGATATACGGATAAAAATCTTCGAGATATTTCATTTTAAAATCATGGCGCTCTTCTTTAGAAGATCCTGACGGGAAATAACAATTGAGCAAAGTAAAATGCTCAAAGTCCGTACGCAATACACGTCCTTCTCGATCATAAATATCATAGCCCTTGCCCATACCGTAATAGACATGCGTAGCGGGCAGTTTACTCAAAGTAAGCACGCCGCTATAGCCTTTTTTTTCGGCAGAGTGCCAGTAAGCTTGATACCCGAGATCATATAATGGGGTGAGATCGATTTGTTCTTGGGTGGCTTTTGTCTCCTGAAAGCAATAGAGGTCATATTGTGTCTTGGAGATCCAGTCAAAAAGTCCTTTTTTGACGGCTGCGCGTATTCCGTTGATATTGTAACTCGTTATGTACACGATGCTTGGTCCTTTGCTTATTTAAAATAAAAAATCAAATGTAGTCAAATGTCTGCTTTATTTCTGAGCATATCATCCAATGAAACAAAATATTTTGGCTTTAAGCCAATACGTCTGACAATACCGATAGAGAGTTGATCTCCTTAAATGATTCGATGTGGATTTTGAAATAATCTATCCAAAACTCCAAAAGAGCCTTTCTGTGTGTATGGGGCAGTTTGGTATTTTTGGCTTCTATAGGTTGCATACCCAAAAAATTGTGGAGATGGGCTGTTATAGGTGCTCGGATGTAGTGGATGTGCTGAGGTATATGCTCTACAAAAATTCCTTCGATCAGATCAAAATATGGTTTGAGCCCTACACCTGAGGGGCTGGGTTTTATACCCAAATGATCGGCGAGAATTTGTAGTAAAATTATAGGATAATTAGCTACCGAACCTTGGTCATTATCCAGAGTATAAAAAAAGTCGTAAAGATCATCAAAGAGGGCAGTGTTTTGTTCTTGTGTAGAGCTTGATTTGCGGATAATTTCTGTACAAAATACGGCTACGGCGCGCTTAGTGGGGTGGAAAGGAATCGCAGTATAGAGCATGCCGGGTTTGATTTCTTTGATGCGATGGAGTCCTTTGCCGGGCTTAAAGTAAGCGACCAATTCAGCCCAGTAAGCGGCTTGTAGCATACCGGCATGTCGTTTTGTCTTACTGCCGCGCACCCCACTGATGATAAAACTGACCCTCCCTGTCTCACGTGTCAGCATATCCAGAATCAAACTGGATTCGCGATATTTCATGGCGGATAGGATGAGTGCTTTGGTTTTGATCATATTCGGGGCAAGATATACATTTTTGGTCATAAAATACTCCTACACACAGGCAGATACACTCCGGATATTAAGCTCTTAATCCAATGTATCATCGTACCAAAAATTTGTATTTTTCCGGCTGTATTGGAGCTTGGTTTTTATTCTTTGCTTTTGTCGCTCCCAGATGAGTCGGGCGAGTCGTTCTGAAACCGAGAGTTCTGACTTTTGATCTAGTGCTGCTTTGATTTTGTACTCCAGTACATCCAGCCTATACATATAGCTCATCAGCAGATCGGGGTTGGTGCGCAAAAGCTCAGATACCCTAGCTTCGATCATCTCAAGGATTTCGGCTTCGTCTCGGACAGGATGATCTGTTCCGATCAGTCCTTGACGGACTTTGTCCAAGGCTCGTTTGTTTATTTCATCCATTGGATAGCATGTTGTATTAGATAAAAAACGCATCCCTTAAAAGGAATTTTGCTTATGCAAATATAAAAGCTTGTTTTGTGCGTATAGTTATGTTAACGCATAAATATTCTACTCAAGTTTCGGCAGTTACTACAAAACAGATCTCCCTGCCGGGGCTTTAGTTGCATTCATCTATTTTGTCATCTGCTCCGGAAGAGCAAACGGATTGAAGTACAAATATTGTAGTAGCGCCGTAAGTGCTACCTGTTCGCCGTTTCTATCAAGCTATCCACTCAAATAAATATTTTTCGGTGTAATCCATATCCTATTTTTCAGGAAAGTGGATTTATTTAAGCTCGATTTATTGATTTTAACTCTACCGAAACTTGAGTATTCTATAAACAAAAGCATTTTTTGCCTTCTACCTTTTTCAGAACCAATAATTATTAATTCCTTATCATATCCACTAACCTTCGGTGTTGCTTTTTTCATAGCTCAGCTTATAATTGACCACTCTATCTGCAAAGGTATCTCTTGAAGAATATTTTCTGATTATACAATACTTCGTTTTGGCTCAGATATTAACACATGATAAATGCTCAAGCCTGCTTTTCATATTATTTAAGAGAAAAAGCTGCACTTGAAGAGCGAAATTTTTATAATTATTTTTTTTGACAGATGTAGGGTAGATGGCTCTTGTTGTGTTCTATGAGGGTAAATAGTATTTATTTTTCACAAAAATAATTATCA
>JAJRUR010000159.1 GCA_024277695.1 Bacteroidota bacterium
AAATTGGGCATCTGCAGACTATCCGCAAAACGTTGGAGTTTATTTTTACGCGCCATCCAAAGTATATTGAGTTTTTTAAAAAATAAAAAGTACAAAAATACTCAATTGGACTCGTCTTTGAAACTGTAGATGTGATTGTAAGAAAATTCTTTTTGTAGCGATAGGACTTCTTGGGCATTAAGACCATAATAACCTGATGCATTGGTGACTTGATGTTGATCAGCGAAAGCAACTTTGTCATAGAATGTATGCCATTCAGGAATACCTAGCCAAAACACTAGCAGTACAAAGAACTTGATGATGTACTTCCGAATACGCATGATTCTGTAAATATACGATAGATTTCATTAGACAGTGAGTAGGTACTTATTTTTTTGGTGTATAGTCTGCCAGATTAAAAGCTAGTTCAGCCGCATACTCTACCTTGTCTTTGGCTATCAACTGTCCAATATAGTAGTGCAGTGCTTGGGGTGTATGCATAGATTTTTGCAATTGATTGTCTTTGGATATCAGATCATCGATATCTTTTTTGGCAGGTAGCTGATGTATACCGGCCAGACGAGCCAAATCATTTCCCGTAAGGACATTACTGGCTCTGATCGAAGCAGGTAAGCGGTCATATCCAATGGCCATACGGGTCACCGGCTGCACGATGGTCTGGATAGAATCTCCATGTACTCTGGTATAATACGATCGGCCGAGTCTGCCCATCAAGTCGATCTTGTGGGGGTTGATGCGATTATTCTCATCGATGATGTCTTCGTCGATGTGCATCCGTACTACATGAGAGATGATGAGATGTCCCGCTCCTCCTTGTTTGCCCAAAGCGATGATATCTTTGATCTTGCACTCCATATGCACAGGTGATTCTTTGACTCGAAAAGGTCGCACCAGATCTGAAGCTATCGGTGTCAATCCGGATTTTTCAAATTCACTAACTTCTGTCGGAAATTCGATGGAGCAGATCGCCATTTGCCTGACGATACTATAGGGCACTACATTGATAACAGCCTCACGTGTTGTATATATATTGTGTAGTGTGTCTTTAGTCGTATTATTGGCAACACGTCGATTACTCGAAAATACTAGAATGGGAGGATTAGAACTAAAACAGTTAAAAAAACTATAGGGAGCCAGATTGGGTCGCCCTTGCTCATCGACCGTGCTCACAAAAGCTATTGGGCGCGGAGCTACTGAAGCCAATAAAAACTGATGGAGATCCCTAGTACTTATTTCTTCGGGTATGATAGTACGCATCATGATGGATTAGTTTGTTGGTATTTTGCAAATATTGACCTAATGTACATTGTATAGTTATGGTATAAAAAATATAGAGCCTTGCATGTTAGTTCGCAAGATGTAAGAATAATTTTGCTTTGGCACATTCTTTTTTTTGTTTAGCAAAACATCGTCTTCAATTGATAATATATAGTACCGTCTATATACGTTTTTTCGATATACTGAGATGCCTCCATATCCAATAATACCAGTTGGGTCGATGACAATAAATCATGATCTTGAAGCTCTGATATATCCATATTCTTGAGCTTTTCTATGATTTGGGTTTCGCTTAGTTTGGAATCAAATAAAAATAAAGAGATGATGTTTTCCTTAAAAGAATTATAGACTTGGACAGGCACCGATTCGGAAAAAGATCCGTCAGGCTTCCGAAGTACTATTTGGTCTTTGCGTTTCATCATTATGCGTGCTTTTTGATTACTGAATAATGAGCTGTATCGCTGTTAGGTTTTTTTTGGATATAAAACAAAGATACTCCTAAATTCTCACACTCCCAACTGTTTTGTCTATCCCACCATGCTCAGCCCCAGTATCCGTTTTCGATGCTTGTGCACATAGAGTCTTAGCACATCGTTTTTGGGGTCTGCAAGTTTTGGATCTTCTTCTAATATCTTGCTTACAAGATTACGAGCAGTTTGCAAAATACGACCGTCTGTAGCGAGACTGGCTAAGTGGAGATGGAGATCGCCGGACTGTCGCGTGCCGGTGATCTGTCCCGGGCCTCGCATATCCAGATCCACTTCTGCTATCTTAAATCCATCTTGAGTTTGTACCATCGTCTGCAAGCGTTTTTTGCCTTCTTTAGAGAGTTTAAAGGAGCTGACGAGAATACAGTAGGACTGCTCAGATCCTCGTCCGACACGACCTCTCAATTGATGCAATTGAGATAAGCCGAAACGTTCGGCATTTTCTATAATCATCACGGTAGCATTGGGGACATCCACACCCACCTCGATGACGGTCGTGGCTACCAGAATATCGGTTTTGTGGTTTTTGAAACGCTGCATTTCACGCTCTTTGTCATCACTTTTCATGCGACCATGTACTATCCCGATCTGAAATTGTGGTCTGGGAAACTGACTCAAGAGATACTCGTAGCCATCTTCTAAGTTTTGGAGGTCGAGTTTGGAAGATTCTTCGATGAGCGGATACACGATATAGATCTGCCTGCCTTGGGTGATTTGGTCTCGCATAAACCGGATGAGTTCTGCACGATGTATATCATATATGTGCTTGGTATAGATTGGTTTTCGACCCGGGGGCAGTTCGTCTATGACAGATATATCGAGATCACCATAGAAAGACATCGCTAGTGTCCTGGGAATCGGGGTAGCTGTCATCACAAGAATGTGCGGAGGTAATGGCCGAGCTTTTTTCCACAATTTGGCACGTTGATGTACTCCGAAGCGATGTTGTTCATCTGTAATAGCAAAACCCAAATTGTGGAAGCGTACAGGCTCTTCGATCAGAGCATGCGTTCCGACCAAGATATGGATCTCTCCCAACTCTAGTAAGCCTAAGAGTTCTTTGCGTTGTTTTCCCTTGACCGATCCACTCAAAAAACCGACACGGACACCAAGTCCTTTGACCATATTGCTGATAGACTGATAATGCTGTTGGGCAAGGATTTCTGTAGGAGCCATCAAGCAACTTTGGTACCCATTGTCCAAAGCGATCAACATACTCAGTAAGCCGACAACTGTGTTTCCACTCCCGACATCTCCTTGCAATAGGCGATTCATCTGTACCCCGGATCCCATGTCGCGTCTTATCTCTTTGATGACTCTTTTTTGGGCTCCGGTAAGTTCAAAGGCGAGATGCTTGGTATAAAATTTATTAAAATATGTACCGATTGTATCAAAAACCGGCCCTTTGATCTTGCTTCGATGCCTATTATAGCGGTACAGTAGCTCCAATTGTAAAAAGAACAATTCGTCAAACTTGATGCGATTTTGGGCTTTGCGCAATGCGGTGTCCGATTCCGGAAAATGGATATGACGCATAGCAGTATCTCGACTGGGCAGACCCAATGCCTTGATAATATGCTGCGGGAGCGTTTCTTCCAGTAGTTCATTTTTCATTTTGTCCATCAAAGAGCGCATGCTCTTAGTAATGCCCTTGCTGTCCAGTCCCATTTTTGTTAGGCGCTCAGTGGTCGAATACACAGGATGCAAACCTTTTCCGGGCTTTTGTTCATAATGTGTAGCGAGTTCCATTTCGGGGTGTACGATACTTATTTTTTTATTAAAAATTCCGGTCTTACCATATATGATATAGTCCACATCTTTGCGGAGAAATTTTTCGACCCAATGGATTTTTTTGAACCACACTAACTCAAGCTCACCTGTAGCATCCGAAAAATAGGCTTTTAGACGCATTTTGCGACCGTGACCTTGTTTTAGGATGTGCGTAATACGTCCTTTGAGCAATACTTGGATGTTGGGAGTTTGGAGTTGTCCGATTTTATAAAAATTGGTACGATCTTCGTAGCGGAAAGGGTAGTGCTGCAACAGATCACCATAGCTTTTGATACCTAGCTCGGCAGAGAGCAACTTGGCACGTTCCGCTCCAATGCCTTTGAGGTACTCGACAGATGTTTTTAAATCAAAAGCCATAATCAAATATCGATAAGAACCGCCAAGATACTGCTTGATCTTTAGGGCTGCAAAAGAATAGGCTTTGGAGTTGGACCTTGTAAGCTCTTATCGCATAGAGGATGCTTATCTAAGCTTGTCCAGCAAGGCGTCCAACTTCTCCATTTCATCCAGCGTGTCATCTATAAAAAAACGAATGTCCGGGCATCTCCTCAAATGCCGACGAACTCGCTGAGCAAGTTCTTTTTTCAAAAGTTTTCGACTGTCTTCCAGCTCGAGCAGTACTTCTTGCTTGTGTTCTGTATTGTAGATACTCAGATAGATACTCGCTAGACTCAAGTCAGGTGTCATATCTACTTGTGTTACAGTGACTAGTGGTGCGTCTCCATAGATGTAAGAACCATTATTGCGGAGCACTGCGCTGAAGTGCATCTTGATCATTTGTGCCACTTGTTTTTGGCGGATAGAAGCTCCCATAATATTGTGGTTTTATACTTTTCTAAATGCTCAACACTTATCGACGTTAAATAGTTTTATAGTGCCTGGTTTTTGGAAGAAGTTGGATTTTTATTTGTGCTTAGTGCTTTGTGCATTACTTTTTTATTTAGTTTCTTCGCTCAGCTTTTTGTTAAAATCAAGAGCCGAATTTAACCAAAATTCAAGTTCAACGTGCCTCTTCAGATGCATTTCATGCACATACACATAACCTTTATAGTTCCTGCTTTTCATAATTACAGTTTCACAGACTTTTTCTTTTAGCGCAAAATATAATTCACTCAAGTTTCGGTAGCTAAAATGAATAAATCGAGGTTAAATAAATCCACTTTCCTGAAAAATTAGGATATGGATTACACCGAAAAATATTTATTTGAGTGGATAGCTTGATAGAAACGGCTTACAGGTCGCAGCTATGGAGCTACAACAATATTTGTACCTACGGTGCTACTACAATCCGTTTGCTTCTCCGGAGCAGATGACAAAAACAAAAGCCCCAGCGGAACGACCTGCTTGTAGCCCCAGCGGGGCGACCTGTAAAATATGTGCTTTGTTGTGTAATGAGTTTCTATTCTATTTTAAATTTTACAGAAATCTCACTTTCTATTTTTATCTTTTCAAATTCAATTGCTAAAGGGTTAAACTTTTTTTTATCTCTTGACGAATATTCGAATTGAACACCCGCAACTTTTCCTTGCAACATATTAGCAATTCTAGTATTCATATCTGAAATATAAATTGCAGTCCCTAAATTTTGATTTAAAGGTACGACCAATGATTCTGCTTGTGATTTAGCTTTTAAAATCGCTTTTGATTTCAGGTTTAATTTTATTTTTTCAATGTTTGAGTATTCGGTTCTTTCCAAATCAACATTAGAAATGTTTATTTCTTCTAAACTAGCTATTACTTTGCCTGCTGTTAAAGCGTCATAAACAGCTAATGAGTAAGATTTACTTTTTAAAACATCCTGCTGTTTTAGAAAATATTTCTTAAAATTACTTGATAAGTCAGATAGTGTTAATTGCTTGTCAAGGTTAATTCCAATTGATTTGAGTTTTTCAGCCATTTTGTTTTCAAGTTCTTCTACAGAAATTTTTCCTTTTGTATCTTTTTCGGTAATAAGTATTGAAAGAAAGATTCTATCTGGAGTCAATAATGTATCAACTTTTGCAGTCGTTTCTACATAAGGCTGATCAATAAAATTTTTAGTTTGGGAGTAACTAAAATTTGATACAATCAATATTGAAATAATTAATACTATCTTCTTCATAGTTTTCTTGTTTTATATATTGCACAACGGGAGTCTGCGCACCAACCCTCTATCTTCCTACATACCAGGCTCCACAATAGCCCCTGTGTGCACAGACAAAAGTAGCATTTATTTTTGAATTTCGGAAATATGCGGCGCTATAGAACTTCAGAACAACGAAATAGAGGAAATATTTAAGAATAGGCGTTTTAAGCTCCTTTTTAACTCCTTATGACCAAGTATAGGCATACTGTGGCTTGATAGAAACGGCTTACAGGTCGTAGCTATGGAGCTACAACAATATTTGCATGTATGGCGCTACGAACAATTTGCTCCTCCGGAGCAAATGACAAAAAAAAGCCCCAGCGGGGCGACCTGTAAAATATGTTCATTGCATACACGCAAATATATTTCAGAAACAATATGAAGCGCAATCAAATATCTGACGGAAAACTCCTTAAAAACTTGTTGAGTTGGTCAAA
>JAJRUR010000160.1 GCA_024277695.1 Bacteroidota bacterium
AAAAATCCTTTGGATATCTATCCCTAAAGACAGCAGACTATCCACCAAATGGCGATCCCCAATCTGTGAAGTTTGATTGACAACTAATGCCACACGTTTTCCTTGTAGAGCATCCAAGTACAGCTCCGTACGTTCGCTACCGCTTTGGATCTCTAATGCATCCGGCACTGTAGTCTGTGATCTATCAGCATGTTTGTCTGACGCGGTAGTACGCATACATGTAGAAAACATCAGAGTCAATAAGAAAAAGGCTATATTTGGCATAGGCACACAAAAAACAAAAAATTTGTCAACTTTGTTCTTACAAAAATTTCTAAATTTTGGCTGAGCCTAAAACATTTGCTGTCATAGACATCGAAACCACCGGTGGTCGAGCCAAATCCGAAAAGATAACCGAAATAGCTATCCTCATCTTCCGGAATGGCAAAATTATTAGAGAGTACCAAAGCTTGATCAACCCCGAACGATCCATCCCTCCATTTATAACCCGAATCACAGGCATCCGCAATGATATGGTAGCCGAGGCACCAAAGTTTTTTGAAATAGCCAAAGACATCATTCAGCTCACAAAAGGATGCATATTTGTAGCACATAATGTGCGTTTTGATTATGCCTTTATCCAAGAAGAGTTCAAGCAGTTGGGATACTCTTTTGCTATGAAAAAATTATGTACCCTGGCGCTTTCGCGAAAGCTGATCCCCGGACTCAAATCCTATAGTCTCAAAAACCTTTGCCGACACTTCGAGATACCTTTAGTCCACCACCACAGAGCTCTAGATGATGCCAAAGCCACTGCTGCTCTATTCGCCATCTTAAGCAAAATAAAAGGTATCGATGACTGGACGAGCCATCTTATAAAAGAAGGTATTCAATCCAGCCGCCTCCCCATACACATCCCTAAAGAAACGATACAGTCCCTTCCTGAAGCACCCGGAGTCTATTATTTTGAAGACCAAGACCATCAGGTCATCTATGTAGGCAAAAGCATCCACATCAAAAAACGAGTTCTACAACATTTTGTCAAAATGACACGAAAGGCAGAACAACTCCAAAGCCGTGCATATCATATACACTTCGAGCGTACAGGTAGCGAGCTCATCGCCATGTTGTTAGAATCTACCGAAATAAAAAGGCTCCAGCCCGAACTCAACAAAAGTCAAAAAACTGTAAGTCTCCCACACAAGTTGATATGTTATAAAAATGCACGCGGCTATCTCACGCTCAAAATCATCACATCAAAAAACGAATCTGCTGAGCACGAATACATCAAATCATTCAGATCAAAAAATGCTGCACAGCAATATCTCGCTTGGCTTACCAGAGAGTTTGAACTCTGTGCGTCAATCAACAAGGAGAGTACTAATGGCAAGTCTTGTTTTTTGTATAGTCTGGAGATATGTCGAGGTGCTTGTATGGGACTCGAACATCCTAAAGATTACAACGCACGCGTTTGGACTTTTATAGATAGTCGGCCACATTTTGACCAACAAGATTTTTTGATCGTTGATTCGGGTAGATCTGCTGATGAGAAAGCTATTATTGCCATGAAGGATGGAGTATATTATGGATACGGCTATATCTCCGAGTCCGAACTACTAATGAGCTATGAGGACATCTTAGATCAAATCAGCCCACAAGAGCACAACGATGAAGTACATTCTATCATATGGTATTATCTCCATAAAAAGAAAGGCCTGCAAGTCATTTCTCAATCCGAATAGAGTTTTCGATATTTGTAATAAGCCCACATACTGATCAATGCCAGACCAGCTACACTGTAATAGACCCACATAGGTATAGGCACCGGATCTCCTGTAGCATAAGAATGCAATCCCGACAAATAGTAATTTACACCGTAATAGGTCATTATGACCGATGCAAAGCCAAACAAACTGGCAAAGTTAAAAGCAAAAAGTCCTCTAAGACCTGGAATGAAGCGCATATGTAGTATAAATGCGTAAACCAATACCGTAACTAAAGCCCAAGTCTCTTTGGCATCCCATCCCCAATATCTTCCCCAAGATTCGTTTGCCCAAATACCTCCGAGGTAGGTTCCTACACTTACCATAAGCAAACCCCCAAATAAGGTCATCTCACTGATATAACTCAGCTCTTTGATCTTAGAAAAGATATACTCTTTGTTTGATGACCGCGCAATAATCATCAAAATCAAATTGAGTACACCCAATATTGCACCCAGCATCAAAAATCCATAACTCCCCGCCTCCAAAGAAACATGAATAGTGAGCCAATAGGACTTAAGTACCGGTACTAAAGGTGTAATCTCCGGATCCATATAACTAAGTAAAGCTACCAACAATATCGTGGATGAAAGTATCGCAGTAGCTGCCATCCCGCCCAAAGACTTTCTTGCAAAAATCAACCCTGCCAAAACGGCTGTCCAAGCGATATAAATCATCGACTCGTATCCATTACTCCAAGGAGCATGACCGGATACATACCATCGAATCGCTAATCCCAGGGTGTGAAATACAAAAGCTAATAACAATATGTACATTCCGATTTTTTCGATCCTACGACGATTAATTTTTTTGATAAAAATCGTAGCAAAAAATAAGACCAATAATATCAAACCAAAAAGCCCGTAGATCAATCCCAATCGATTAAAAACATTCATTCGGTTGAGCAGCACTTCCAATTTTATTTTGGAGGCATTCGGGATGACGGCAGCACCATGTTTCTTTTGATACTTGTCCAGCTCTACCAATAGATCATCCGCCAACTGCCAATCACTCGACTTAACCCCTTCATCTACCGCATAACCATACGCAAGAAAATAGCGATTATCAAATGTATCTTCTCCGGTCTTGTTTCTCTTCTTTATGGCATCACTGGTAGATATCCATGTATTATTCTCATCCTTCTTTAATGGAAAAAGTTTCATAATCCGATTGGAAAACACCATACTCACAATGTTTACACGTTCGTCCAACTTGATAATGGCTTTTTCAAAAGTACCGCGATCTTTTTGATCCATAGTAAAAGCTTCACGTACATAATCTTTGAGTTTGTATTTGCCGTCATGATCAAAAAAATCTTCATATGCCATCAGTCCTTCACCGGCATCCAATACATTGAGCACCTCTTCATGGGATCCGACTTTGATCAATGGTACTTTGCCCCATTTTTCCGGATAGATGGTCATCCCCAAAAATACTTGCTCTGCTGATTGTCCATAGAGTTTTGATTTGCGAGCTACTTTTCGAAGCACTTCGCTGGCAAGAGTATGTATAGGCTCAATGCGTCCCTTATGATCTTGGGTCAGCACATGGGCAAATCGATCAGCATGGGTCGGATCTATTACAGGCAGGTCTGCAAACTGTTGTGCTTGCGCTTGCATACCCATCCCACTGCTCGTGATGACCAAAGCGATCAGTACTTTTGTCGTATTCTCCATTCTTTCCAGACGCTGTCGTAAACTCTGAAATCTACCTCGCTTAAAGAAAAAACTCGCTATAAATCCGAGTGTAAATAAAAAATATCCTATATACGAAATCCAAGTACCCCAAAAATCATGATTGACACTCAGGTAAGTACCCAATTCATCCGGATCATAAGAAGACTGAAAAAAACGATACCCACCATAATTGAGAATATGATTCATATAAATCCGCTTGTCAAAATTTTTGTTGGTCCTTGGGTCGGATAGTGTGACTTCACTGGCATAAGAAGAAGCGCTATTGGTACCGGGATAACGTTCAAGGATAAAGTCCCGAAGTTTTAATGAAAACGGTAGCTCAATCTTTTTTGCACCGTAAGATGCCCGAAAAGCCATATCACCAATTACCACAGGTACCGGCTTGCCCATAACGCCTTTTTTGCCTTTGACTACGAGTTCTTGCTGAGCTTCTCCTGTGGAGATCTGTAAGCGTGCAGCACCCAGAGCCTCACTAGTAAGTTTGACACCTCCTGATTTTAATTCGGCTATAGCCGAAGGATAAAATTCGGGAATTACAAAATTAGTCCTTCCATCAGAGTACAATGATCTGAGTACCAAAGGATGATATACACCGGCCTCCAGAGTATCTTGTTTTTGTGTAGCCATCACCAACTGCGTAAGTTTTTGAGGACTTTTAAAGTAAAGGGTATCCTCGATGTATTTAAAGTGTATCGCTCGAGGATCGGCCACGTCGGTAAAATTAAATTTAGTGCCTCTAAGTTGGAGCTTATCCTCCTTTTTAAATATATATTCCTCTCTACCACGCGATCCGGCATAGACGAGTTTCATAATAGGGATACCGTCTTCTGATTTGGGTATAATTTCCTCAACCGGATTAGGAATAAAATCCTTGACCTCCATCTCCACTACCTCGCCGGCAATTCGATATCTATACTTTTCGCGATTATTTCCTTTACTCGCAAACAATACGGGTTCTTCGACACGATAAGTTTTTCCATCCTTTTCAGCGATCAAAGTCAGATATGTTTTTGCAGACAAAAAATAATCCGAACTACTGCCTTCACGAATATGCATCATGCCCTCATAACTTAAATATCTGGTAACAGCTGCGCCTATTAAGATCAATATAATCGACAAATGGAACAATAAGGTTGCCCATTTCTTTTGCTGAATCATACGAAAGCGAAAAACATTGACAACTATTGTTATCGCAAATAGGAGTAACAGGGCTTCAAACCATTTTGCTTTAAAAATCAATTTTTGCGCCGCAGGTGTTCCAAAATCATTCTCGATGAAGGTCGCGACTCCTATAGCCAAGGCAAAGAGCAGCATATACATCCCTGCCGCACGGGTAGAAAAAAGTCCTTCAAAAAATCTCTTCATATACTATGCAGTTGATGACAATGAACACTAAAATATTATCGATCTGATATTATTCTGACTGAACCAGCGTACGAATATACAAAACAACTTGCCACCTTTCTAAAGCACTCAATTTATCCTTAAAAGATGGCATCCCAGCCCTTCCTTCGGTAACTTTCCAGAATAGAACACCATCGGATTGTTGTTCTATAAGACCATGAAAGGATTTTGGAGGTGGATTCAATGCTTTTGCCGCCATTCCATCTCCTTTTCCTGAACTTCCATGACAAAAGGCACAATTTTTCTTATATATTAGAGCACCTTGCTGTAGGTCTTCAGTCCGGAGAGGAATTGGACTGGTCAAAGAATCAGCATTTGGAGGTGCTGTCCAAGCAGTATTTTGAGCTATTACACCGGAAAAAGAAAAGAGTAACCATAGGCATAAAGAACAATAAAATGATCTGAGTGTCATATTTTCTGAATAAAGTTCGGTAAAAAAATAAATTTTAGTGCGTAGCTATATCTAACAATCGAGCATCTTCCATAATGATGTCATAACGATATCCCGCACCGAAATCCTGATTCAAAGCGATACGACCTTTGAATGCTACATTCTGCCCTAGCATTACACGATCTTGAGTAGTAATAGTGAGGTCTTGATTTTTGTCTCCTGAGCCATCAACTACATGCACCCAATTGCGCCCCATAATGCCATTATTTACTTTTACGCATCGACCATTGACCAATAACTCTGCTCCGTTGTATTTTTGTCTGTTTTTATAAATCTCTGCGATGTTGGTACTATTAGCTATTGGTGTTGCTTTATAGTTTGGATCGACCGTTATTTTATTGGCTTTTGCGAGAGTTTGATCCACTAAAGAGCCGGATGTCTTGTCGGTCATAGGACCTCCTGGATGATCCCGAGTGATACCGGATACCAGATAGATTGTCTCAAAAGTTCGGTTGTACTCTGTACTTTTGAAATTGCGCTTTTTGAGCCCACCTTTGTAATAGTAGCTAGCACCTTTTTCAACTTCCTTACGAGGTATAGCTATCCAAAAATCTTCACCTTTTTCAGATACATTGAGGTAAGTATATTTGGTGGCATGGAGGACTTCGTTGACGACCACTTTGTGGAA
>JAJRUR010000161.1 GCA_024277695.1 Bacteroidota bacterium
AGCAAACCCTATCTGATCTATTGTCGCAAGCGTCGTATCTTCCCCTTGGCCGGAATATGGGATCAATGGGTAGATAAAAGTACCGGACTAGAATTGCGGTCTTTTAGCATCATCACAACAGTTTCTAATGAACTGACACAGTCCATCGGTCACCATCGATCCCCCGTAATTTTGCCCCCGGACAGTGAAGAAATGTGGCTGGACCAACATACTCCACTCAGTGACATTACCGCTTTGTTACAACCTTATCCGGCCCGTGAGTTAAATGCTTATCCCATCGACCCATCGATCAAACATCCGCAAGCTGAGGGTATTGATCTGCTCAAGCCCATCGGCCAACGCATCTTCCCCGAATATGATCTAAGTATCGAAGAGCGGATAGTACTGCAGGGGATGGGAAATTCCGAGACCGAAGATTAAACCATACCAAGCCACAAAAAATAAAACCAAGGATACATTAGGTAGAGAAGCATCCGTGCGTATCCTTGGTTTATAAAAAAAAACAAAATTATTACTTCCTTACGATAGGAGCACTGATGTCTATTTCTGCCCCTTGTAGATACTTATCAAACCACCTCATCATCCGCAGGTTATAATCATATCGCGCAGTGGACTTCCGATTACCGTGCCCCTCTCCGGGATAAAATACCAGACGTACCGGCGTATCCGTACGTACTTTTATATGTCGATAGAGTTCCATAGACTGACTAGGGTGCACGCGCGGATCATCTGCTCCGTGCATGATCAATAATGGTGTTTTGCACCGATCAGCATAATATACCGGACTGCGCTTTAGATAGTATGCATAATCTTCCCAAATCCACTTACGAGCATGCACGAGATATTCTTCTTGTGGTATATCCGTCGTACCCCATTTAGATACTTTATTGCTAATACCTACAAACATCACACCGGCAGCAAATCGATCACTGTACTTGGTGGACATCCATCCTGTCGCATAACCTCCATACGAACCACCGGTCACCCCTACCTTCTTGGGATCTACCCAGCCCTGATCAATCAGATAATCAACCCCATCTACAATATCGTCAAACTCTTTGCCCGCAGGATCCCCTTGACTCGAAAGCGTGTACTTGAGGCCTCTGCCCGTACTCCCGCGATAGTTGGGATAAAATACAAAATAACCTTTTGTCGCTGCCATCTGCCCGGGCAACGAGTAGGCCGTCACCCAACCATTATCTACATGAGACTCAGGACCCCCATGCACCGAGACGATGAGTGGGTACCTTTGACCGGGTTTTTGATCGAGCGGGTGCACGAGTATTCCATGAATCTCCAGTCCGCCCTTTCCCTTGTATCGGATAAGCTCTTGTTTTGCCAGTTTGCGCTCATCTAGCCAAGGGTTGGAGTTGGTAATGCGCTGAAGCGTGGGCTTCTCCATATGCATCATATAGAGTTCGGATGGATGTGCCGGACTATATACATTTAGTGCCATATCTCCTGCATCATTGATAGATAGATGTCGTACCACCGGACCACCGGGCTCCAATATATGTTTTAGCTTTTTTCCGTTGGACTTCATTGTACCTATAGAAGACCATGCCGACGCACTCGCCAGAAACAAGAGCTTGCCTTTATCTATCCAATATACTTCATCAAATTTGCCCTCAAACTTCGGTCGGATATTTTTGATTTTACCTTGAGTCAGGTCCGATACAAAAATACGACCGGCTACCGGATCATGGATGTCAGCACCTCCGATAAAAGCTATCTGCTTATCATTGGGACTCCAAGACAGCATACCTTTTTTGCCCCTATGAGGGATAGCTATAACTGATGCCCCTGTAGCGGCATCTGCTATCCGGATGGTCTGTGCCATATAAAAATCATCTACCAATGGAGTAGGGGCACTCAGCATAGAAATATATTTGCCTCCGGGACTCCACTGTACAGAAGATACATGTCCCTCTACACGGATGGGCATCCAATCATCAAAACCCGGTGTCGCTATATATGCTCGCTTATATTTTAGATTAGCTTCATATATCTCAGGTTGATACGGCAAAATACTCTGAGGCTTTGTAGTTACTTCATTCGCAGTAAAAACTATTTTTTGACCATCCGGAGACCAAGCGTAACTACTGATGGACTCCTTATATTCTAATATCTTTTTGGGCTCACCTCCTTTGAGCAAAACCTCATACAAAGCTACATGCTCATCTCCTTCCATTTTATTCAGAAAGCTCACACTTGCATGGCGAGGTCGCAACTGAACAGCCCAAACACTACTTTTGTCATACAAAAGCTTGGATGATGTACTCCCGGGTTCCAAGACATAAAGATGCGAAGATGCGCGTTTGTTTTCTACTCTGGGATCTGACGGAACACTCAAGGTATAGACTATCTGTCCGTCAGCGCCTATCTCTACTTGGCCGACAGAGCGCATACGAGCCACATCATCTGCCGAAATTTGAGCAAAGGCCCCTTGAACAAAAGTCATCATAAAAAAAGCATACAATACACGATACATAATTATTTATTTTTGGTGATAAGATTGGACAAATATAGCGCTATTGTAGTGAAACCCCACCCAGAGGCCACTGTATTGGCAATTCTTATTATTGGGCGTACCCCTCGTGCCTCGGGTCGGGCTATTCAGGGGTGCGCCCGAAGGCTTCCGTCCTCCCTTCGTCGTACCTCCTCCGTCCGGACCGCTCGTACCTCACGCCCTTACTATCCCTTACGCAATATGGGCTAACGAA
>JAJRUR010000162.1 GCA_024277695.1 Bacteroidota bacterium
CCTTAGCATTTCTCCCGTATGCTTATGGTAGTGACTTGATAGATCGGGTTTTGCTCCAAGGCAAATTCTTTTAATAATTTGGTCTTAGTAGACTCTTCCTATAAACTCCTAAAGCGCCGATACCACGAAACAGGCTGATGATAAGTCTCTAAAGTGAACAATTATAGATACCAATACTTCGACGTACAAAGTATCTGTATAAGAAATTTTTGACCAAAATTATCGTTTAATTAAATATCCGGGTCAAATGTTAGTTTGATATGGGATTGGATGACTATTTTTGCAAGCTATGAGAAAAAATCAGTGTATTACCCTGTGGATGTTATTGGTAGTTGTAGGTTTTCTGTCGGCTCAGATTCCGCAACCTGTTGTATTGGGCAAAAAGGCATCTTCCTCTGATCGGGAGATACTCATGACCTGTGAAAATCAGTTTTCAGGGACCAAAAGCTATGGTTTGGGTGTAGGACAGAGTAGGGATATTACTGCTGCTAATCTCGCGACCGACCCTCGAGTCATCGTATTATGTTGGGGTGATAGTGTACAGATACGACACGGCGGTGACCAAAATCTGTCAGGTGATCCTAGACCGACAAGTGATCCGGGAGTAGGCTATGCCATTTATACACAACAGCCCACAGTTACCGGTCCTACACTTGCTGATATCATAGCAGACAATACACTCAAAGATTTCACCAATGACCTATTTGTCATAAACCAAGGAAGGCTCGATGGAAATGTTGACTTCTTCAACCGCGGATTTTTTCAAAACAATTTGCATGGAGGTGCTCCTATCCAGCTGTGGTTTGCTCCCATTACATTTGATTCTTTGGCTCCTTCCGGAAAAGCCGGATACGAACCCGATATGTCCGGAGTAGTCGGTCCCTGTGTCCATGTCAATGTTGACGAAGCATTTTCGGTGATTTATCTCAATAGAATCGTCATACAACAGAACCAAAGCAGTCGATGCAAAACATCTATGACCATCACCGGTGGTATGCCGGAGTTTACGGCACTCGAAAAATACAGAGTCGATATTTTTAGCGACCCACCGGGTAGCATAGGGCGTACCTGCGAAAATTTTAAACGACCCGGTCATAACGAATCCGTCTTGTATCAGTTTGAGGAAAATGGTCGGTACCGAGTGATCGTAAGTGATACTTGGGGCTGTGATGCCAGTGATATCTTTTTGGATATAGATTGTTATCCCACAGAGGTAGTTTTTGGACAAGATATGACAGTTGATACGAATGAGGTATTTTGCATTGATATTACCGTCAATGATTTTGAAAATATTAATGGTTTCTCTTTTCAAATGTTATTTGATACGAACTTATTGGATTTTGTAGAGTTTAGGAATGCCATCTGGCAAGTGCCCGAGCGTCTTTTGCGCGTGGAGCAACCCAATAATTTTGTATCGGCGATTCTTTTTGACTTATCCTTAGAACCTCGGACGCTCAACGATGGCGATCGATTATTTACAGCCTGTTTCAGATCAAAGGACGAAACCGGATGTGCAGATTTTGTCCTCAATCCGGACATAGCTGCGGTCAATGAGTTCAATGATACTTTCTGTATCTTTCCTAGTATATTTACTCCAAGCCAAGTTTGTATAGAGACTGTCATGCAAGGGGAGATCGATATAGCTACTTGCAGCACAGAACCGGGTACGAGTAATGGAAGCATTATTATAAGCCCTCGTGTAGGTACAGCTCCGTATAGCTTTGAAATATTTGATATAAATGATCTGACCAATCCGGTAGGAAGTGGCAATATCGCTAACTTGACGGACACGATCGAATTTGTAGGCTTAGCCCCCGGTAGCTATGAAGTCCACCTCACAGATGCCTCCGGCAACACGGAAATTGTCCAAGTAACTATAGCAGCGGCCCCACATATATCTATCGGTGGACTGGCTATAATGCACCCGTCTTGTTTTGATCAGACAGATGGCTCTGTTACACTCCAGTCCATCAATGACGGTGTGAGCCCCTATACTATCCAATGGTCCACCGGCCAGACCAATACGAATACTATAGCCAGCCTGCCCAATGGCGAATATTCTGTCACAGTCTATGATCGGAATGGCTGTCCGGCCAAAGCCAAAACAACGCTCTTTACGGATACGCTAAAGGTAGAGATGCATGCCGAAGAGTTGACTTCCTGTCCGGGTGCTACAGATGGACGAGTTTATGCTCAAGCATTTGGCGGTGTCGGGCCTTATGACTTTTATTGGAATGGTGGAGCTCCGGATTTGGATGTATTGACAAGTGTGACGACCAATGCGCCATCCGGACTTCAAACCCTAAGGGTTGTAGATGCCAATGGATGTGAACTCGTCATAGATACTTTCTTTTTGGGGTCTTATAATCTACTCAATGTAGATTCTAGC
The DNA here is from genome assembly GCA_024277695.1 of Bacteroidota bacterium. Classification (GTDB taxonomy): domain Bacteria; phylum Bacteroidota; class Bacteroidia; order Chitinophagales; family Saprospiraceae; genus JAJRUR01. The sequence continues at coordinate 2,390 of JAJRUR010000162.1, forward strand.
CTGCAAGATATCACTTGTTTCGGGCAGGATGATGGCGCTATAAGTATCACTCCACTCAATGGTAGTGGTCCCTATGTGTACGATTGGGGTGATATAGGTGTAGGTCCTGCGATGCGTTCCGGCTTGACAGCAGGTATTTATACACTTCGTGTGACGGATGCCGGCGGATGTTTTGATACCTTGAGTTTTACTCTTTCTGAGCCGGACTCCTTGAGCTTGTTTGTAGATTCGCTCCATTCGACACAGATTCTTTGTAATGGTGAATCGAATGGTCGCATTGTTCTTTTGGCTACAGGAGGAGATTTTGTCGATGGTTTTACGATGAATTGGGCTCCCGATGTGTCTAACGGATTTTCGGCGATCAACCTAGTACCGGGTTTTTATCAAGCGACCGTAATAGACTCTAGAGGTTGCCAAGATCAGACGAGTTTTGAGATCGTAGAAGCACCGGATATTTTGTTCAATATTCCACCGATTGTAGAGCCTAACTGTCCCGGAGACACCACCTTCATCACCGTCGATATGATTAGCGGAGGAAGTGGTGGCCCTTACCTGTTCAATGTAGATGCCGGAACAGACCACCCGGAAGGGACATTGGTACCCATATTTGCAGGAAGGCACCTCATCGAAGTGATGGATACCCTAGGCTGTGCCAAAGATACCTTGATCGATGTACTAGACCCTGAACCGATTACTATCTTTTTGCCCGAAGAGATTATCGTCAATTTAGGAGATTCTTCGCAGCGACTGGTTCCGGATATCAGACCCTTGGCATCTCGTGATGATGTGGTGCGTTATAGCTGGTCGCCGCCACTAGGCTTGGCTTGTGATACTTGTATGATCACGGGAGTTAATCCTCCCAACAGTACCACATATACTCTAACTATCGAAGATCTTAAAGGATGTACTTATCAAGAATCCGTATTTGTACGGGTACGAAAAGTCAGGAATGTGTTCGTGCCTGATGCCTTTACACCAAACGGTGATGCGCATAATCCGTTGCTCGCAGTCTATACCGGTCAAGGCGTTCGACGCATCAACTATTTTAGAATATTTAATCGCTGGGGAGATCAAGTCTTTGAACAACGCAATATAGAACCCGGCGTGCTTTCGGAACAGTCCGGTTGGGATGGTATATATCAAGGCAAAGAACAGCCCGTCGGCGTATATATCTACATAGCTGAAGTCGAATTTCTGGACGGAGAGCGTATCCTTTATCGGGGAGACTTTACACTATTGCGCTAAGAAAGATTAAGCAGCTCTGCTATTGCGCTATATCTCTTGTTTTTTTGAGTCCAAAGTGATGTATTGTATATGGTCATTTTTGAGAGCATAGTTGCGACTATTTCCAGCTTAATAGGAGTTAGGATTTTTTAAAAATTTCTTAAATAACTGAATATTAGTAGGTAATATAGTAAATATTTATTTAATAGGTCTAATTTCGTCGAAATTATACCGATTCTATTTCAGAGCTTTTTGCGCTTAAAAAAATCTACTATTTGTTTTGAGTGCGCAAGATGCAGAACAGCCCGTCGGCGTATATATCTACATAGCTGAAGTCGAATTTCTGGACGGAGAGCGTATCCTTTATCGCGGAGACTTTACACTATTGCGCTAAGAAAGATTAAG
>JAJRUR010000008.1 GCA_024277695.1 Bacteroidota bacterium
TCTGCATATCGATATGATAGCTGCCAACGGGCCCGATCAGGGCGGCAAGTATTGTCCCGTTTTTATTTTTCTTGTCCTTCGTGCAGTATTGTATGATTCGGGCAAAGACAGACCGATCGATGACAGGCAAGTCAAAACAACTCAGCACATAGTTTTTTATTTCCAGCCATTGCAAGTGGCTGAGCAGCCCTCGCTCACTAGAAAGCCAAGATTCGGCGATGATCCCCAATGCTACTGCTTGGCCATGGGTGATCGGCACTTGGTCTTCAAGAAAGACACTTTCGATTGCATGTCCCACAGTATGCCCAAAATTTAGAGCTTTGCGAATATTTTTTTCATAGGGATCCAGCTTTACGATTTGTTCTTTGATATGAGCAGCCTTTTGGACAAAAGTTATATCCGATGTTCGCTGGTCAAAAGCAGCCCCACTTTTCAAAAGTTGTGTCCACAGGCCTTCGTCAGCTATAAGTGCATGTTTGAGGATTTCTACCATTCCGGATTGGATCTCGGACTTGGGAAGCGTATCTAAGAAAAGGAGATCTCTGACCATGTGTACCGGTTGTGCAAAACTACCAATCAGATTTTTATGATGTGCGAAGTCAATACCGGTCTTGCCACCGATGGCTGCATCTACCATAGCCAGCAGACTAGTCGGTATGTGGACAAATGCAATGCCCCGCTTAAAACAAGACGCACAAAAACCACCCAAGTCCGTCACCACTCCGCCACCGAGATTGATGACCAAAGCATGCCGATCCAGATTCTTCTGCTGCCAATATCTCCATACATCTCTGCATATATCCAAAGTCTTGCTCGCTTCGCCGGGAGGTATGGAGTAATGATGATCAAAACAAATACCTGCTTTCTCTACCAAAGGAAGACAAAATTTTGCAGTATTATGATCGGTCAAAATACTCCTCGAAGAATAGTTTTTACTTGATAGCCACGAGGCAAACTCCTTTAGTTCTGTATCTAGGGTATTTTGCTGATCCATTATGTGTAATGCATTGAATGATAGTTACCGATGCGGTACAAAACCAAAGGTAACAAGAAATCCAAAAATACACTACTTTTGCAGCTATGCAATATCAACTACTTGGCAAGACCGGCACTTATGTCTCTCCTCTTTGTATGGGGACGATGTCCTTTGGAGGAGAAGCAGATGTCCAAACTTCTGAAAAAATGTTTTTGCAGTGTCTAGAACATGACATCCGCTTTTTTGACTGTGCCGACGTATATCAGAAAGGTGGTGCCGAAAAAATTTTGGGCAAACTGATCAAAAAACATCAATGTCGCGATAGGGTATTTATCACTTCAAAAGTCTATTTTCGGATGGATGATGATATCAATGCTATGGGAGCTTCACGATATCATATCCGTAGAGCCATTGACCAAAGCCTACAAAGGCTCGATACGGACTACATCGATCTGTACTTCATCCATCGGTTTGATGAACGCACACCTTTAGAAGAGACGCTCCATGTCTTCCATGATCTGGTACGGCAGGGAAAGGTTTTGTATATCGGAGCGAGCAATTTCGCCGCTTGGCAAGTCGCCAAAGGACTGGGTATCTCTGAAAAAAATGCTTGGGCTTCCTTTCAATGTATCCAACCGATGTACAATCTCGTCAAAAGACAAGCCGAAGTAGAATTATTGCCCCTCGCACTATCCGAACAACTCGGTGTCACACCCTATAGTCCTCTAGGTGGTGGTCTGCTCAGCGGCAAATACCGTAAAAATAAAAAGCCCGATCAGGGCAGACTCGTCCAAAATATGATGTATGCTACGCGATATGGAGAGGAGTGGGTCTATGATACTGCAGAAAGCTTTTGTCTATTGGCCGATGAACTCGGCTACCATCCCGTGTCTCTGGCAGTAGCTTGGGTCGCTGCGCATCCGGCAGTGACAGCTCCTATCCTCGGCGCCAGAAATCCCGGTCAACTGCAAGCATCTTTGGATGCACTTCAAATCAAAATGACCCCCGAACTCTACCAACGCATAGCCGACTTATCCCCTACTCCACCGCCGGCTACCGACCGCATCGAGGAGCGTAGCGAACACAATTATGGACTGAGATGATTGTATGCGGATGAGTTGAAGACGGTGCTGGATACGTTGTTTGTTACTGATCCACCTGATGCGCTGTCAGTGTATGGTGAATATTCCAACCTGAAAAGCGGGCTGGAGCTGGTTACCCGCCAGCTGAATAAAAATCCGGTCGCTGAATTGACCCTATCCGGATATTGGCTAAGCCTTCAATATTGTCGCAAGCAACTCAAGCCCTTATCCATCCAATTTTTTGACCATGGTGAGTATGGTAGCAAGCGCGACAGTCTCATCTTCTGCATCATATACCTCTACTAAAAACTTGACGATGCCTTTGGGGATGTCGTCTTCTGACTTTTGCTCCTGATCTACTTTTTCCTTGACAGTAAACTTGACTCCAATCGTCATACCGGCATAGACCGGTTTGGTGAAGCGGCATTCTTCGATACCGTAATTAAGCAGTACCGGCCCCTTGGCAGGATCTACAAACAACCCTGCCGCCGCCGAGAGAATAAAATAGCCATGCGCTACCCGCTCTTCAAAGATCGTCCCATCCAAAGAAGTTACATCCGTATGTGCATAGAAGTGATCCCAGCTGACATTGGCAAAATTAATGATATCTGCTTCGGTGATTGTCCTTTTGTGGGTGATGATGGTTTGTCCCACTTCCAGTTCTTCAAAATGCTTCCTAAACAGATGCTCTTTCGGATCTTTGAACCTTCCGCCATACTGATATACTTGGGTCACTTCCGTCAAAGTCGTCGGAGAGCCTTGTACAGCACAGCGTTGCAAGTAATGCTTGACACCTCGCATACCACCCATTTCTTCTCCACCACCGGCTCTACCGGGACCACCATGTACGAGCATCGGCATCGGTGAGCCGTGTCCGGTGCTTTCTTTGGCACAGTCGCGATTCAGAACCAAAATCCGCCCGTGATAACTTGCTGCCCCCAATACGAACTCCCTTGCTATCTTGTCGTCATAGCTCACTATACTACAACAAAGTGAGCCCTTACCCATTTTTGACAGGACGATGGCTTCATCCAAATCTCTGTACGGCATGAGAGTACTCACCGGACCAAAAGCCTCAATTGAGTGCGTCCCGGGATGATTTAGCGGATCCTTATCCAATAAGAGCATAGGAGCCAAGAAGGATCCCTTTGCAGAATCCGCACCGATGAGCTCGACCTTTTCAGGATCACCAAAAACCAGTTCTGCGGTATGCAATAATGCACTTACTCGCTCCTTGACCTCTCGTACTTGTTCTTTTCCCGCAAGCGCCCCCATCCGTACTCCTTCGACAGAAGGGTCTCCAATGGTGACTTTTTGTAAGGCTTTCGCCAAAGCGATTTGTACATCTTCGAGAAGATTTTCCGGAACAATAATCCGACGGATAGCTGTACATTTCTGACCGCACTTGACCGTCATCTCCTTTCGTACTTCTTTGACAAATAAGTCAAATTCGGGAGTGCCGGGAACTGCGTCCGGAGCCAAGACAGCACAGTTGAGCGAGTCAGCTTCCATATTAAAAGGTACAGCCTCTTCAATAATTCTAGGCTGTGACTTGAGCATACGCCCGGTAGATGCCGATCCTGTAAATGTCACTACATCTTGCGACATCACATGGTCCAATATCCCTCGAGCAGATCCACAGATGAGCTGCAGAGCGCCTTCGGGCAATATACCCGAAGCTATGATATCCTGTACCATTGCCTCGGTAAGAAATGAAGTGATCGTAGCGGGTTTGACGACAGCAGGTACACCGGCAAGCCAGTTGACTGCGCATTTTTCAAGCATACCCCAAATCGGAAAGTTAAAAGCGTTGATATGTACTGCCACACCTTCTTTGGGTACCATAATATGATGCGCTACAAAGGTCCCGCCCTTGGACAATCCGACTGTGTCTCCATCAACATAATAGGATTGAGATCCCAATTTTTTCCTCAGGCTAGCATTGGCAAACAAATTACCTATGCCGCCCTCGATATCGATCCAACTGTCCAGTTTGGTCGCTCCTGTCTTATAAGAAATCGGATAATACTTATCCTTGATTTTGTACAGGTAAAGTGCCAAGGACTTGAGCATCAAACCCCTTTCGAGAAAACTCATTTTGCGCAATGCAGGATTGCCCACGGATCTACCATAATCCAACATAGCACCAAAATCCAGTCCGGAACTACTCGCCGTAGCAATCTCCGTACCATGAATAGAGTCGTACAGCATCTTGCCTTCTCCTTCACCCACTACCCATTTGCCACAGTAATAATTTTTTAGTTTCATCAAATTGCTTTTTTTTCAAAAAAAAAATAATATACATCCAATTCTAGTCTTATCCGGTCATAAGCTACGTCGGACAAAATACTATTGGGACGTAAAACTAACAATCTTTTTTCAATCCCCATTCTTGTCTATGGCATTATGAAGTTCTCCTATTCCGACTTCTATTCATATTAAAAAGTAGATGGATAGGCTGCCTTCATTCCTGAGGAGGATCTTTAATACAATTCCCACCATATTTTTACAAAAAACTCCAACGCTATTAGACCAAAGGCATAAGGTACTAATTCTAGCAAAATGGTTCGAGTAATCTGATAGCAGTATTTTATGGATGGACA
>JAJRUR010000009.1 GCA_024277695.1 Bacteroidota bacterium
CCCATAGCTGACTTGGATCGCGGGCAAGCCGATATGCAGTGGTACATCGGGCCTAATGACTACAATACCTTGGCAGCACTTGATACGGAGCTAGAGTATATCATTCCGTATGGCAGGAGTATCCTCGGCTCGATAAATCGCCGGTTAGTGCGTCCATTATTTGACTGGCTAGCCGGTTTGGTGGGGAGTATGGGATGGGCTATTATATTGATGACTTTTATCGTCAAAATGCTGCTTTATCCTCTAATGTACAAAATGCTCCATTCGCAAGCAAAAATGGGAGTGCTCAAGCCACAAATCGCTAAGCTCAAAGAAAAAATAGGCGATGATGCGCAAAAGCTCCAACTAGAGACTATGAAACTCTATCGGGAGTATGGAGTCAATCCGCTAGGAGGCTGTATGCCTATGTTGCTCCAAATGCCTATTTGGTTTGCGCTTTATCGTTTTTTTCCGGGCAATATCGGATTTAGACAAGAGTCGTTTTTATGGGCAACGGATCTATCTTCGTACGAAGAATTTATAAGACTTCCTTTCAACATACCCTTATATGGTGATCATGTAAGTCTGTTTGCTATCTTATGGGCACTATCGGTACTTTGGTATAGCTGGTACAATATGAAATTTACCGATATGGGGATGCAGAATCCGATGATGAAATATATGCAGTACTTCATGCCCTTGAGTTTTATCATATTTTTTAACAATTTTGCCAGTGGACTGACAGCCTATATGCTCTTCAGTAGTTTGCTCAATATTGCTCAAACAGTATTGACCAAAAAGTTTGTTTTTGATGATGACAAAATACGTGCTGAACTCAATCTGGTAAAAAGCAAACCCAAAAAGAAGAGTGGCTTTAGAGCTCGACTCGAAGAAGCTATGAAGCAACAACAGATGCTAGCCGAGCAGCAAAAAAAGAAAAACAAATAATTTGATGATTTGGTCGTTTTCTATGTTGGGATGACCTTATTTTTTTTAATATTAAATACAACTACATTATGCATACAAGTAAATTGACTCCCATAGCATTTTATTTCCTTTTACTCCTGACCTCTATCTTTATATTTTCTTGTTCGTCAAGCAAAAAGGCGCAGACCGACTCCAAATCCTCAGATACCACAGGTATGACTGCGGACACACTACTTTATGTCGTTCGCGGAGGGTGTTTTGGCAAGTGTCCGATAGACAAAACTGTGTTTTTTACAGATGGTACAGTCAAATATCGCGGGAGTCGCTTTGTAGAGCATATTGGTAGTTTTGAAACAAAAATCAGCAAGGGAAAAGTCGAAAAAATCAAAAAAGAGGTACTAAAAGCAGATTATTTCTCCTTAAAAAAACGCTATCCCAATAATCCTAGAGATGTCATAGCAGATCTTCCGATGTTTACGACAGAGGTTCGTATGGATGGCAAAATTCACCGTGTGATCAATCGACATAATGCACCAGCATCGCTCAATAATTTTAAAAAATTTGTCACGGAATTGATCGAAGGGCTCAAGTTTGACGACAAAAAGAAGAAAAAATAATCAAAAATTTGTTCTATTAAGGCTTTTAGCCAATCATCAAAAATGTGCGCATGAAAAATTCCGAACCGGTGGGCATCATAGGGATGGGCTCTTTTGGGACGGCCGTCGCACTACTTATTTCCAAAAATGCAGAGGTGCTCTGTTTTACACGCAGTGAGCAAGTTGTTGATCAGATCAATAAGCAGCGCTACTATCGAGGCATAAAAATACCATCGAATATCCATGCCACAAACAGCCCGCAAGAACTAGCTACACGCTGTCGATTGATCTTTCCGATCGTTCGGTCGGTATCGTTTCGTGCGGCTATACGTTTATTTAGTCCGTATTTGCGTCCCAAACATATCCTCATTCATGGAACGAAGGGATTTGATGTTTCTGAGGGGATTGATTTGCATAGTGTCAAAAAACTCAAAAGGACTGATGTACATACTATGAGCGAAGTGATCAATCAGGAGACTGCAGTATTGCGCACAGCTTGTATCTCCGGTCCTAATCTCGCAGGAGAAATTATGGCAGGTCAGCCGACAGCTACTGTCATAGCAAGTTCGTATGATGAGGTGATCCGTATGGGACAAAAGCTATTGTCCAGTGATCAATTTTTTGTTTTTGGCTCACACGACATTAAAGGGACAGAGATAGCCGGCACGCTCAAAAATATCATAGCTATCGGGTCAGGAATACTCGGTGGTCTGAAGATGGGCAAGAACATTGAGGCAGTGCTCATCACCAGAGGACTCCATGAGATAATTCATTTTGGAGAGATCATGGGTGCTACGAGCAAGTCTTTTCTAGGTACTGCGGGTATAGCGGACTTAGTACTGACATCCACTTCCTCTCAGAGCCGAAATTATACTTTTGGGTCCAAGATAGGTCAAGGAATGACCAAAGACCAAATCCTAGCTGAGTCCAATGAAGTCATCGAAGGGGTCCGCACTCTCCGTATGATCTATTTGCTCTCCAAGCAGTATAGGATTAATCTCCCAATATGTAATGTCATCTACCGCGCAGTATATGACAATATGGACATCCGACGATCGATAAAGCACCTGATGCGTCTGCCGGAAATGGATGATGTACTGTTTTAGAAAACTAGATCAACTGACCCAATCCAAAACTTATACTGAATAACAAGCTGGTAAGTGCCATTTGCTTCAAAAATGGGTCGAGTTGCATCGCTTCGGTCTTTTGCTCTACTGCGCGTGCATTCTGCCACAAGAAGGGGATAATGATCAGAAATAAAAATTGTACAGGACTACGGTATGTAAGGACTACAAATACGATGGCACAAAGCAACCCTCCAAGCAATAGAGCGCGGTGATACCAAATGGCTCGTGTGCGTCCGATTCTGACAGGGATAGAATTTTTGCCCACTTCCCGATCACTTTGTATATCTCTAATATTATTGAGATTGAGTACTGCTACCGCAAAAAAACTGCAAGCAGAAGCAGGCCATAGCAAGGACCAATCGATCTCTCCGCTCATCAAATA
>JAJRUR010000163.1 GCA_024277695.1 Bacteroidota bacterium
ATCAATAAAGCTGAAGATAATCTTTTTGATAAAAAAGGTGCCATCGTAACCATTTCGAATGTCGTTGGTGGATTCTTTAATCTGACAGACAAAGAAAACACTAGTGTAAGTTTTGACTTGGCTTCTGTAGGCGAGGCTGTGAGTGCCATCGAAATATTAAAAAGTTATAACGGAGGTGCGCCGGTGTCTCATAGCGTACTTAGTGGAGATGCAGGTACAGTTACCATTTCTCTTGTAGATGCAATTCAAGGATTGGGGCTTAGCCTGGATGACATCAATGTCGGTGACAAATTTAACTTCTCTTTCAGACCCACTACAGCCGGTGGCGTTTTTAAAAGTGGTAAGTCACTCACTGTCGATGTGAGCTGTCCTACTGCCCTAGAAGGCATCTATGATGCCGTAGCAACAAACACATCTCAAGGTGCCGGAATCGGTTGGGACGACTGTGCCGGAAATACTTGGACAGGACAGATCGAAATCGTCAATAAAGGTGCAGGGGTTTATGAGTTTTATTCGATTGATGGAGAAAATCGCTTTTTAGATTTATCCTTGGGTAACTTTATTGCCTGCTATGGTACCGATCTGCAAGATAATATGCCGAATGGTACACTCACTGTGACGGATATTTGCAACATGCTCACCTTTAACGGTACGAGCCAGTGGGGTGAAGTCTATTCTTTTAATAAAGTAGAAGCAAATGGCAATCAACTGACTTTGGGATGGACCAATGATTATGGTGAAGGCGGTCAAACTGTCTTGACAAGAACTGATGGTACGGATTGGCCTAACCTTACAAAAGGATAGTATCCGATCTACATAAATGTTTCATTGCAAATTTTTTAAAGGCTACTCATCGTGAGTAGCCTTTTTTTTAGGAATTGATTTTAGCATTATTTATGAAAATAAAAACTGTTCTCCTCTGTATCCTTTTATCTTCTTTTGTCTATGGTCAAAATACGGTGGGTACTTTGCTCTTTGACGAAGAGTCGTATGCACAAGGGTATAACTTGTTGTTTCCGGAAAATCAATCTAAGGTATTTCTGACGGATATCTGTGGACAGATAGTCCATCAGTGGGACATGGGAGATATGCTACCGGGAAAAGAACTGTACATAGATGAAGAATCTAATCTACTTGTTGCTTTGCTTGACCCAAATCTCACTCAAGCATCTTTTGGAACAGGAGGAGCTGGAGGAGTCATCGAAAAGCGGAGTTGGGAGAATGAATTGATTTGGAGGATAGAGATCCGTGATTCGATATATAGGTTGCATCATGATATCGAGTGGATGCCCAATGGCAATGTTCTGATGATCGTTTGGCATAGAAAGTTTTTACCCGAATTGATCGAATATGGTTTTGATACTAGTCGGTATACCCAAAAAGCACTCTGGGCAGATGCTATTATGGAATATTCTCCTGAACTGGATTCGATAGTTTGGGTATGGGATGCTTGGGACCACATCGTACAGGATTATGACAGTACAAAAGCATTCTTTGGCGCAGTAGCCCAAAATCCCGGCAAGATCGATATCAATTATCAAGACTTTACATTCCAAAAACCCGACTGGCTGCATATCAACGGGATTGACTACAATCCTCAACTAGACCAGATCATTATAAGTCCAAAAAACTTTAATGAACTATGGATCATAGATCATAGTATCTCTTCCGATACAGCACGGACAGAAAAAGGAGATCTCCTGTACCGTTGGGGCAATCCGCAAGCATATAAGCAAGGCACTAAAGATGACCAGATATTGTTCAGCCAGCACGATCCTTCTTGGATCGATATGCCCGGATCAGCTTATGACGGACAGATATTAGTATATAATAACTTCATCGCTTTTGATCTATCCCTCGGAGAGATAATCCATCCTAACTATGATACTCAGACCGGTACATACACCCTACAAAATGGCCGCTATCTCCCGCTGGCAGTTACACGCTCTATTTCTCATCCCGATACGATAAAAAATTTTTCGACCGCAGGATCTACTATCCAATTGCTTCCAAATGGAAACTTTTTGATGCATGCTGCCAGACCTGGATTTGCCTTCGAACTCACAGATGATGAAACCGTAGTATGGGAGTACAAAGTACCTTTTCGGAATGGTTTTCCGGTCATGCAAGGCACCGAGCTATCCCTTTCACAAAATTTTACATTTAGCTTAAGAAGGTATCCTCAGGATTATCCTGCTTTTATCGGCAAAGATCTGTCACCTAAAGGATATATAGAACTCAATCCAAACCTTGATTTCTGCAAGAGCATCATTGATGATACTCATGAACCCGAACAGGCTGAGTGGGTGATTGCCCCCAATCCGGTTTCTGATATGTTGTACCTTGATATCCAAAGCGCTGCCATCTTAAAGGTCTATGACACAAAAGCTGTACTGATCAAAAAATACGCTTTGACAGCAGGTAGTAATATGTTGGACTTGAGTAGTTTACCCCAAGGAATCTATGTGCTGCACCTCGAGGGGAGATTGCCTCAAAAAATGATTATTTTGAGATAATTCTAAAGAAAGTTCGGTAGTGTCAGCTTTTTCTAAAACAGCCTTATATCCGTACTAATTTAATGACTCTGTAAGCTTTTCCCGTCATAATTTTAGCGATATATACGCCCGCCTCTTCGTTAGAGAGGTCGATAATTCGGTCGGATGCTCTTCGTACGAGTCTTCCCTGCGCATCATATATTTCGTAGCTTTTTAACTCGCTTTCGGATGCAATCCTAAAAATATCATGCGAGGGATTAGGAAAAACTTTTATCTCCACAGCACGATGACCTTCCGTAGATGTGACGATGCCCTCCGTAATCACATGAAGTCTGTTGACCTCAAGCTTATAATGCGTCTGGCTACGACTACCACCTGTCCAAACAACTTGAATACTGTCGATAATCTGATGCGAAGCCAAACCGAAATGAATAAAACTAGAGTGTTGGGAGCAAAAACTACTCGCTCCTGTGTGCTCTGCCATCAGAACATCCTCTCCTGCATATAGATAAATTCGTGATCCATAAGCATTTCTGTGTGTGCGCTGCCCTTTTAACTTCAGTTTTACCCAATTATTGTCATTGCTTATATTATTCTGAAACAGACAGGATTCGGGCTCAAGCCCAAATCCGGGCTTGTCATAGACGATCGAAAATATATCCATCTTCCCATCCATATCGATGTCTGCATAGGCACAACCACGTGATGCCAATAAGTTGTTGATACCATAACTACTATCTACTTCCGTAAAAGTCCTATCTCCATTATTTATAAACAATCTATCAGGATCCAGCCTGCTATTATCCACAAAACTCGGTGCCGGAACATAGCCGTTAGCTACAAATAAGTCCAGATCCATGTCATTATCTATATCTACAAATAGATTGCCCCAGCTTACAGCCAGTGGACTATCTGCACCCTCTTCCGAAAACTCATTCTCGACACCTAAGTCCGCAGCCCGCTCATCAAATCCTTCCGACTGCTGCTCTAAAAATACATTCTTTCCCAAATTGGACACATAATAGTCCAAGTCAAGATCATTATCATAATCTCCCACAGCTATACCCATCGAAAACATCTGTTGGTCAGCTCCCAAAGATGCCGATACTTCCGTAAAGCGCCCAATCGTATTAAAATCGTTCCGGTAAAGCTTGTTCGGCTCGATAAAAGGACCAAAATCATTGCCCAACAGTATATCCTGATCACCGTCACCGTCATAGTCCGTCGCTACTACAGCAAGTGCACATCCACGATCGTCCAAACCTAATATTTCGCCTACTTCTCTAAACAAATCATTGCCTTCGTTGCGGTACATATAATTCCTAAAACAATCATGCGCAAAACCATTTATGTCACCATTATCATCATATGTAAAGCGTATCTCCTCTACGTAATTGATACAGTAAATATCCAGATCACCATCCAAATCATAGTCGAGCATGGTAGCACCCAAAGCCATACTTTTATCTCTAAAGAGGGACTCTGTCCACACTTCCGTAAATGTCAGATCACCGTTATTCTTAAATAATAAATTTTTGGCAAACTCATCCGGCGTACCTACCTTAAAAATCGTACTAACAAAAATATCCTCGTCACCATCATTATCGATGTCACCATAAATAGCTCCTGTTGTATAATACTCTTCCGAAATCTCAATCCCCGAGCCCTCCGTAATCTCTTCAAACTCTCCATTACCCATATTGAGAAATAAACGATCCTTTTCTAACCCACCTACTAGATATACGTCATCGTCCAGATCATTATCGATATCTACAAAGGCTACTCCGCCCCCGTTAAAACTGACTTGACTAAAAGTATGGATAAGATTACTTTGATCCTGTGACTGTATAAATGATTGAGCATCCACATCTGTATTGATCATAAAGATACTCCACATGACGAAATGTACCCGTATAGCTAACATAGGTCCTTGATTGATATTGAGCTACAAGATAAGGTTTTTATTCAGAATAAATAGCCGTTTTAATGTGGATTTTGTAGTTTTGTTTTGTAATAACCAGCCGACTATAAGCATGACGACAATGCTTTTAGGGCTGATTTTAACGAAATAGTACAAGATACCAAAAGAAAATATCGATAGTTATGAGAAAAGATTTAGCATCTTTTTTGAGGTGGAAGTCCTATATTACAAAAGGCTTGCTTGTGGTCCTTTTATTCATCAGTATTGGGTATATCTCGCAAGCACAAAACACTGTAGGGCTACTCTCCATAGACCAAACAAAAACATTTGAGGGGTACAATCTGCTCTACCCTTTGGGTCAACCCAATGTCTATCTGCTCAATAACTGCGGTCAGATAGTACATCAGTGGCAAGATTCGGAAGAGTTTTTGCCCGGCAAAACAGCTTATATCCTACAAGATGGCAAACTCATCAAAACCAAAGAACATGTATCGCACGCGGGAGATACGATTTGGGCACCGGGATCAGGGGCATTTATAGAAATTAGAAATTGGGATAACGAAATTCTTTGGGAGTTTGAACTGAATAATAGTCGGTATCGCTTGCATCATGACATAGCCGTGATGCCCAATGGCAATATATTGGCTGTAGCTTGGCATCGAAAGTCTCCCCAAGAAGCATATCAATGGGGGAGAGATACCACCACACTGGTGGATGGTGACTTGTATTCAGAGTATATCTTTGAGATCAATCCCGAGTCAGGCCAAATCGTATGGGAGTGGTACGCTTGGGATCATATGATTCAAGATCGGGATGATAATCTGCCCAATTATGGTATTGTAGGAGATGCGCCCGGCCGCATAGACATCAATTATGATACCCGAGGCGGCAAAGCATCTTGGTTACATATCAACGCTATAGACTATAGCGAAGACTTAGACCAAATACTGCTCTCCGTACCCGGATTTAATGAAATTTGGATCATCGATCATTCGACGACAACAGAAGAGGCTGCAGGCAGTACCGGAGGACGCTTGGGAGTAGGTGGAGATATAGCTTATCGCTGGGGTAACCCTGCGGCTTATCGGCAAGGCAGTATCGAAGATCAAAAACTCTTCTTTCAGCATGATGTACAATGGGTAGATGACTTCGTGGATGGCAGTTTTGAACATTTTGGAAAAATAGCCCTATTCAACAACAGAATCGGAAGCAATTACTCCGCTGCTCATCTTATCGTAAGCCCTTTTGATATGTACAAATGGCAATATATCAAAGATGGAACCACTTGGGGACCCTTGGACTATGATAAGACTATTACACATCCCGATACCACCCGTCTTTACTCCAATATCCTCTCTAGTGTACAGTTGCTCCCCAATAATAATTGGATGATTTGTAGCGGCAGATCAGGCTACTCTTTCGAATTGGATATCCAAAATAACATCGTTTGGGAGTATAAAACGCCCTTTAAGAGTGGAGAAGTTGTAACCCAAGGTGACATCCTACAGCCCAATGACAATTTTACTTTTAGAATGGAACGCTATCCCAAAAACTATCCGGCATTTGCCCAAAGGGATATGAGCCCCAAAGGCTATATAGAATTGGAGCCAAATGAAGACTTTTGTAAGATAGTTAACACCTTGGAACAGCCCATCTCGCCTGTGCGTATTTATCCCAATCCGGTCACAGATGGTCTGCTCCGGATCACACGCAGGGGGCAAAATGTAGGCAGGGTAGAGCTATTTGATGTCATGGGTAGGCAGCTACTAGACCAAGAGCTACAACGCGGTACTACACAGTTGGATCTATCCGTATGGAGCCCCGGTGTTTACTTTTTGAGCATTAACCACACTACAATGCATAAAATTATCCTTCAGTAAGGACAATTGTATCAGATATTTTATATATTTGCGCTCGCATTTAGTAAAAAACATAAAATATGCTCATAGTAGAAGTAAAAGAAGGCTCCATAGACCGTGCACTCAAAAAGTACAAGCGTAAGTTTGATCGGACCAAAACGATGAAAGAACTCAGACGACGCAAACAGTTTACCAAGCCTTCTGTCGAAAGACGCCACGAAGTCCTCAAGGCGGCATATCGACTAAAGAAATATGGTAACTGATTCCTGCTTCTTTTTTTATATATTATTTGTTATAATGTGATATTTGTTGTATCTTGGTCGTACAAAGAATCGACACTTGATAGCAGCTTTTATATCTTACCTACGAGAAGTCCGAAACTATGCTCAGCATACGCTGGTAGCTTATCAGCATGATGTCGAACAGTTCCAAACTTTTGTGCTGTCCCATAATCTCACGGAGGACTGGTACAGAGTTGACCATTTTATGCTACGTTCTTGGATCGTGCATCTGATGGAAAACAAAGTCTCACCACGCAGTATAAATCGAAAAATATCCAGTCTCAAGGCATTTTATAAGTACTTGTTGCGCAATGATATCATTGATTTTAACCCGGTCAGCAAACTGGTCAGACCACGATTTGATCGTAAACTCCCCGAAACTATTCGAGCAGTAGAGCCCTCCTTGACACACACAGAAGCCCCTGACTTCAGTACACTGAGAGATGATCTTATTTTTGAACTGTTATACCAAACCGGTATGCGACGCTCTGAACTCATCGGACTGCAACAAAAGGATGTTGACTTTTCTGCTGCCCTACTCAAAGTGTTGGGAAAGGGCAATAAAGAGCGCTTAATCCCCCTGTCCAAGGGTATCCTTGCATTGCTCAAACAGTACTTCAGGATCAAAGAAGAGACACACGGATTATCCTCTCCCGACAGCCCACTATTTGTCACCAATAAAGCTAAACAATTGTACCCAAAATTTGTATATAATACAGTGCGTAGAAAACTATTAAACCAAACCACCATGAAGACCAAGAGTCCGCATGTATTGAGGCATAGCTTTGCCACACATCTGCTAGACAACGGGGCAGAAATCTATGCGGTAAAAGAGCTATTAGGCCATGCCAATCTCCATGCCACACAGATCTATACCCATAATTCAATTGAAAAACTCAAAAAAGCCTATAAGCAAGCTTTCCCAAAAGCCAAATAGGCTGTTAAAATAATTACTTAACCAAAAAAGCTGAAACAATGAATATCAATATCGAAAGCATTCACTTCAATACAGACACTAAACTCGACCAATATATCAACAAAAAACTAAAAAGACTCGCGCGATATTATGATCGTATCGTAGGAATAGACGTGACCCTCAAACTCGAAAACTCAGGAAGAGTCAAAGACAAAATCGTGGAAATCAGAGTGCGCATACCGGGAGATGACCTCTTTGCAAAAAGAACCAACAAGAGCTTTGAAAGAGCTGTAGATGCAGCTGTCGAAATCCTTAAGCGAGGCCTCAAGAGGCGAAAGGAACTCCAATTTGCTAAGAATTGATTGCATCAGCTGATTGACGCGCTGTCAATAAATGCTACTTGTCTCTTATCTTCA
>JAJRUR010000164.1 GCA_024277695.1 Bacteroidota bacterium
ATCCTACGAGACAAAAACCCAACGACTGCGCTCCCCTCTTTTTTCAAGAGAGGGGCCGGGGGTGAGTAGTACTATTGGCACATGAGCGCGTTAAACCGTCACTGCGAGGAGGCACGACGAAGCAGTCCCATCCTTCGGAGAGGGTTCTTAACCGCAAAGAATCCCCAAATAGAGCCCTGCCCCTACCCCCTCCAAAGGGGTACAACTGTCACTCGGGGGGGTGTGTTGTGTTGTTATAAACTCCTCACTATACTGCCGGTTCAGGGTAAACTTTGAAGAGAACCTGTTCTATTTTTTTGTCAGATACTTTTTCGCAAGTGATATGAAATCGGTCAATTTCGAAAGCATCGCCTTCCTCCGGTATGCGTCCATAAGTATGGAGGATATAACCGGATAAAGTTTGGTATTCTCCCTCGGGTATCTTGAGCTCTTCAAACCTTTCATTGAGCATATCGATCTCTGCACGTCCGGAAAATCGGTATAATCGATCACCAATTTTTCTAGCCTCAAGATCATCTTCATCGTGCTCATCCTCGATCTCACCAAATATTTCTTCGATGATATCTTCTAGAGTGATGATCCCGGCTGTACCTCCGTATTCATCCACCACACAAGCCATACTACGTCCCGTCTTCCTAAAAGATTTTAGCACTTTGGTGACCGGCATAGTCTCCGGCACAAAATCAATATCTTTGACTACATCAGCGATCTTTTCTACACCCGATAGCAGTGACTGATGATGAACATAACCTATGATCTCGTCTATATCATCATTCACCACGATAATCCGAGATAGTTTGTGCTCTTTGACTGTTTGGATGAGTGCCTGGGGAGATTCGTGGAGAGATACATATATAATTTCAGTTCTAGGGACCATCGCATCGCGTGCTTTGATGTCTTTGAACTGCAAGGCGTTATTAAATATCTCGGCATCCTCTACACGATCCTCTACATAACGTTGAAGATCGAGGCGAGTAAGCATAGGCTCTTCTGTAGTATAGCTCTTCTTAAAGATTAGACGAATCAAGCTCGTCGATAGAAGCATCATGATCCAAGTAGGTATGTTGAGCATACGTACTATGGCATGAAGCGGCTTGGCAATATTGAGCATTATCGAGGTCGCATGATGTCTAAAATATGACTTCGGCAAAAACTCACCAAACAAGAGTACAATGACTGTTATGCACAATGTCCCCAAAAGCAATATCGCCAAATCACTCAAGCCCATCCGGATAAACCAACGCTCAAGGAGCATAGTCATCAAGGTAGAAAACACTACCAAGGCGATATTATTGCCTACCAACATGGCACTCAAAAATCGTTGGGGCTCTTGATAAAAGTCCGCAAGTATTTTTCCCTTTTTTGAGGACTTGTCCTTTTCTAGTTCGATCCTCAACTTAGATGCTGACAAAAATGCAATCTCCGAACCCGAAAAGAGTCCCGAAAAAATAAGCGATAGGACAATAAATATAATCAGCCAGAGCATACTACTTGATAGTTAAATCTTGAATTTTCCAATTTCCCTCTACTGCATTGACCTCAAAGATCGTAAAATTTTGATTGGCCCTAAAGCCATGACTATATATGACCTCATTTTCCGGTCGCTTGATCTTTACAAACTTGTTGGTATAGACTTCGGATATTTTTTCATCCCAAATAAGTTCTGTCGTCATCAGAGTATCTCCATAAATATTGTACAACGTCACTTGATCGCGAACGACAAAGCGCTTGGACTGAATGTCTTGCTCTGCCCATTGGGCAGTAAGCCAAGATTCTTTCAGATCACGAGAGCGATTTCTATGTGTTGGGTCAAAAAAAGTTACTTGTATGCCATCTTCAAAGATATTGGCATTAGATCCGGCACCTTCCTTTCGTATCATCGATGGTGCGGTGAGTCTTACTTTTAGACGCGCTGAATCCAGATACTCCATTACGATATTTTTGGCTTGCTCTTCGGCTTGTGTCTCTTGGATCACTGTACGCTCAAAATTCGCTGTCGAGTCACATGCCCACAAAATTCCCATCCACAAAATCATATTTAAAATCTTCATCATCTGATCAGAGTTACATCACCTTTATATACAATCACTTCGTCGTCCAAAAACCGTATCTTGGCCATATATGTATAGACCCCGGGATTTTGCATCACACCTTTAAACCTTCCATCCCATCCTTGGCTAAAAGTTTGGCTACCGAAAGGGAGATTACGCCCGTCAAAAACCAGATCACCCCAACGATTAAATATCTTGAGCTCGACGATGCCGTTTTCAGCTGTTCCCAAGCCTCCAAATACGGTAAATACATCATTGCTCCCGTCCAAATTGTGCGGAGTAAATGCATTGGGAATGTACACGTTTCTCACAGCTTCTACGCGTACTGTAACACTATCCGTAGCGGTACAGCCTGTAGAATCCCTAATCGTAGCTATATAGGTCGTCGTCACATAAGGTGAAGCCAAAGGTTCAAAACAATCCGTACAGTCAAGCCCCATAGACGGACTCCATGTAATACTGACCGGCTGACCGGCAGGGGTCACAAAAGAATTGAGGCGAGTCTGTCCTCCCAACTGGATCGTTCGATCATCTCCTAACTCGACCAAGAGCTTCAGACCATCCTGAATCGTGACATCGATCTGCGTCGCACATCCCTTAATATCCTGCACCTCGACATTATAGACACCGGCAGCTAATTGTTCATAACGATCCAATTCGAGAAACCGACTATCATTGACATTGTAGCTATAAGGCCCATTACCTCCGGTAGTCTCTAACTCAAAAAAACCGTTTTGTTCTCCTGCACAGACATTATCTCCTTGATCTACAATACGCACCTCCAAGGCATCAAAATCCTGACAACATGATGCGATATCAATTGTTTGCGTGACCGATACCAAACAGCCTTTTTCGCTCTCCACTGTAAGCACTACCGTTTTAGGGCCAAAAGACTCAAATATAACATTGTGCGGTCCTTGACCTGTACCTGTAGGGGGATTAGCTCCCTGTCCGAATATCCATGACCATGATACGATATTATCTATACCCGTTGCGGTAGATAGATCCGTCAAAATTACCGTTTTGTCACATTCAAAAGCTTGAGTGGCTTCGATCATAAAATCGGGCTCCGGCCCTTGAAACTCCGCTGTACCACCAAAAGTCACTTCAAAGCCCGAGCCGGATTGCGAAAAATTATTGACCAATATTCCATAAGCACGACCGGCGATTAGGTCTGCCGGTGTATTGAATCCATTCTCTCCGGGGTCGCAGCCGGCATCTTCTTCGTTGTCTGTTTCTCCTGCCCGCAATCCGGTGTCGGGGCCACAAGCTGCCCCATCGCCACCAAAAGTAGCATTGCAACGCAATAGTATTTTTCCGGAAGGGTCATCGATACCATTGGGAAACTCCCAAATAGCAAAGTCCAAATCATCCGACCTCAACAAGGGAGCAAATGTAAACTCCAAAGTGCCGGAAGTTTTGGCTATAAACTTAAACCAAACGGACTGATCTTCTGAACCGGTTCCGGCAGGATCAAGGCAGGTCCCCGCACCTTCATCAGGCTCAAGCCCAACTCCACTTATTTGCTCAACCGAAAAGGTAGATTTGTCACACAGATAAGAAGCGGTCACATAATCCGAACCCGGAGTGGCCGGCATAAAAAAGCTATTGACACATAAAGTAAAACTCCCTTCGTTGGACCCCTGTACACGTATGTAGTAGGTCTGCCCAACCACTAGTCCGCTCCAAATCAGCTGGACATTGCCCAGCCCACCTAAGTCCGATTTGCACGCTAAGCCCCCACTTACAGCCGTAAAATTAATACAATTAGGTGTGGTAAAGAGTGCCAGCTCCGGATTGGTAAGTGTCCCTCCAACACCCCCACCGGCATTTCCGATGATGCTCACACTGACAGATGACCCGGTAGCTACAAAACTAAACCATACATCAGGTCCACTCCCATTAAAACAACCGGCTGAAGCCAATCCCTCATTTGTCGCACCCTCTGTAGTATAGGCTCCTTCTGCCGAACAATAGTTGATCGGATTATCTATAAATGCAGCATTAAAACAAGCATCATTGGCCGGCTGAGCCCACATACCGAAACAAACTAAAAAGTAGCATAACAAAACACTTATACCTCTATTCATATCACAAGTTTATAACATATATACGAAATAATTTCCCCCAAAGATGTAACATTTTAAAAACTTATCCAACAATCGATATGCTGCTTAGTGGAAAGTAATATCTTTGGCTTATGACATTTCGCGAAAGAATACCGAATATCATAACGCTCATCAATCTATTTTGCGGATGTGCAGCTATCGTCTTTTTGATCAATGAAGAATGGAAAACAGCATTTGTGCTACTGGGTATCAGCCTTCTAGCTGATTTTTTGGATGGTTTTGCTGCGCGATTACTGCATGTTGATTCGCCCGTAGGCAAAGAATTGGACTCCCTAGCAGACATGGTTTCTTTTGGCGTAGCACCCGGAATAATGATGTTTTTGATCCTATTAAAAAATTTCCAACTCACAGAACCTGACCGCTTTTGGGCAGTTTTGCCCGCACTTCCTGCTTTTTTACTCACTATGTTTTCTGCTTTGAGGTTAGCGAGATTTAATCTGGACTTTGAGCAGACCGACCATTTTGTTGGTCTCAATACACCCGCCTCTACCATTCTGGTAGCAGGCATATCCATCATTGTAAACCAAGGCATCCATCCTCTGGACAAATATCTTTCCAATCCCTATGTCATCTATTTGGTCATCATCGTTTTGTGTTATTTATTACTAGCCAACCTACCTATGTTCAGCCTGAAATTTAAACATTTTGCCTGGTCGGGCAACGAAATACGCTATATTTTTCTTGTACTTGCAGTGCTACTGATCTTTATCACTAAAGGTACAGCTCCGACATGGATTATTTTTATCTATCTACTGCTCAATGGATTTCAGAAACTCTTCAAAATAAGAAGGAAGAAAAAACACAATCGATCATAGAGCTTTTTTGTAGTTTTGCAGTTCAACCTTTTTCTTAGCAAGAATAAAAATCATGAAGTTTAAAGCCGAAATAGACATTATGCCCCACAAGGAACTACTCGATCCTCAAGGCAAAACCTTAAAAAAAAACATGCACCATCTACATATAGAAGGCATAGAAGATATTCGGGTAGGTAAGCATATCCACGTAGAATTGGAAGCCCCGGACGAGTCATCTGCCAAAGAAAAAGTGGAACTCGCTTGCAATAAATTGTTGATCAACCCCATAATGGAAAACTATCGGTATGAAATTTATCCCTTGGAGGCATAAATTATGCTTTACGTAGTCCCCACTCCGATCGGAAACCTCCAAGATATTACTCTGCGTGCCTTGGATGTACTCAAGTCAGTGGACCTCATACTGGCAGAAGATACACGTAACACAAAGCATCTGCTAGACCGGTATGCGATCAGTACACCTATGAGTTCTTATCACGCCCATAACGAACATCGCCGCCTATCATCGATCATCCGCCAACTCCAACACCAACATATTGCTCTAGTCAGTGACGGAGGTACGCCCGGCATCTCAGATCCTGGTTTTTTACTCATTCGAGCTTGTATAGAAGCACAACTTCCTGTCCAAGTACTGCCGGGAGCATCTGCTCTCACTACGGCACTCGTCTCCAGTGGTCTTCCGTGCAATCGATTCTACTTTGAGGGTTTTTTACCCCATAAAAAAGGCCGAAAAACAAGACTTAATTACCTAGCCCGTTTGGATCAGACCACAATCATCTATGAATCCCCACACCGCTTGCTCAAATGCCTCCACCAACTCGCCGAACACTGCGGTACTGATCGTTCGGTAAGCGTCTGCAAAGAACTATCCAAAAAATTTGAATCCGTCTATAGGGGTACTTTGGCACAAGCCATAGAACATTTTGAGGCTATAGCCAATATAAAAGGCGAATATGTCATCGTACTGGCAGGAATAAAAGATTAGACCTACAAGAACAATATTGATCCGATAATCTTGTTTAATCCAATACAATGCACAAGCTAAATAAGATCTTTTTTACACTCATCATTCAGATATCCTGCTTGCCTATCTTTGCCCAACAGGTAGATTATTATCACGATTTTAATGTCGATTACTTCCCCAGAATAACAGTGCATCAATTTGATCCTAAATTTGGAGGACAACCGCAATATGGAGAGTTGATTGAAACTCTGACCAACATAACAAGATATATTTTGGGTGAGTACAAATACCTAGAAAGGATGTCAGGATTCGTAATGATGTCATCCGGAATCTGTCCGCCGCAAATCCGCAATGCAGAAAAATGGATAAAAATAGAAATAGATAAAAAAGGGCACTTAAACAATGTAGAAGTATATCAACATGCTGTACAACGCAATCACCTACTATCAGAACAATACAGCAAAATATTGCAAGCAGCGACATTTCATCCCGCTCTCAAATCCATGGAACCGGTAAATATAAGACTGTACTATATAGTAAAATCAAATCCTTAATCCAATTTTTTTTTGATCACTTTCTTATTTTTTCTTCGACTGGATATGATATCTGTCTCAATTACTTTCTATTAAAAAAAAGGATGCATTTCGTCTAAATAGGATTATTTCAAACTATTTTAGAAGGCTTTTTTGTGCTTATTCCCCAAATAAGCACTAACTTGCAAAAATCTATATCTCATAGCTATGCATACTAGATATCACCTGAGAGCAAGCCTCATAATACATATTTTTATATTTACTTCTTTTGCATTTGATACCATCAAAGCTCAGGACTGTATCCCCGGAAGTGCTCATGCTGTTCTTGACGTCAATAATGTACGTGCACATTTATTTCAGAGTGGAGCGATGTTTTGGAAAGGGAGTGGACCATCAGGTTACATAGTACCGAAGGATTCCAGTCCCTCGATTTCGTCGATTTTTGCCGGGGGAGTTTGGATTGGAGGCATCCAATCCAATAACATCAAAACAGCAGCTACACAATTTGGGATCAGCAACAATATAGTAGATTGGTATCCGGGCCCGATCGAATTTTATAGTGGTGATACGGAAAAAACCATCTGTCAGAACTGGGACAGACATTTTGAGGTGCGCTCTGATGATATTAGACAATTTTTGGATATATACCAAAAACAAGGGGGCATTGTTACTATAGATCAAATACCGGAGTCCTTGCGAGCCTGGCCCGGTAAAAACAATCCTTTATTTCGGGACCAAACCGGTTTTGACTTGCCCAGTTCTAATCTTGGACTTGCACCCTTTTGGGATGCCAATATGGATATGATATACAATCCAATGGATGGTGACTATCCAATCATCCGCTTCGAACATTGTAGCGAAGGAGTTTATGCAGATCAAATGATTTTTTGGATATATAATGATACCGGCAATGAACATCTCCAAACCAAAAGTGCACCTATGCAGGTAGAAGTTCAGCAAATGGCTTTTGCATTTGACTCAAGTAATTTTCTATCAAATACGACATATCATCACTTCAAAATCATAAATCGATCTACTGAAAGAATCGATTCAGCTTTTTTTGGACTCTGGCTAGACCCTGACCTTGGCTGTGCAACAGATGACTATATGGGGACAGCTCCAAACTATCAACTCAGTTATGTCTATAATCACGACGAATACGACGGTGACGACAGTTGCTCCTGCGCACAAGCTAACTTTTGTACGGATATCCCTATTATAGGCTTTGATGTACTCCAAGCACCGATTAACCCTCCTACTACATTTGCTATCCGTGTACCCATAGATTGGGAGCCGGATTCATTGACGATCGTTTTTGAGGAGCAGACATTGGCTGGTGATACGCTAAAGCTCGTACGAGGCTTAAGACAAGTACCTACAGCGATGTCATCAGTTAACTATCATGTAAGTTCGAAAAATGGATTAGCTACACTACAAGGTGGTCCTAGTTCTAATCCACTCAACTATTATAGATACTTGACCGGATCATGGAGTGACGGTTCTAGGCAAGTTTTTGGAGGTAGCGGTTACAACCCGCAAAGTAATAATTTTGACAATTATCCATTTAATAGTCCGCCAAATGATCCCAATGGCTGGTCGATGTGTACAGAGGATATTCCTGAAATAGATCTACGACTGCTTCAGTGCAGTGGGCCCTGGTCTATGGATGCCGGCGAAATCAAAACCATTACACAAGGCATTTATTTTGTTCCAAACATAACGGATTATCCCTGCCCTGATATCGCTCCACTGCTCAAGGTAGATGAGATAAGCAAAAGATTTTTTAACGATTGTTTTGGATTTCATTCTATAATAAGTGCGGTGAACGAATCCAAAGCTAATCTACATGTAAACATTTACCCCAATCCCGCTCAGTCTTCTATACACATAGATACCGAGGAACAGATTCGGTCTGTGCGCATTGTAGATGCAAGTGGAGCACTAAGAGTGCTCATCAAGGATATGAGCAAGCCTGTAGATATCTCCTTTTTGCCCACTGGTATTTATTTTGCCTTGATTAGCGGCGAGAAAATCCAAATAACCAAAAAACTTATGGTCATCCGATAATTCTATACACTTTGTTTATGATTTTCTATTCTGCTTACCTTGGTTTGGTCTGTTCTTGCGTCTGGCGGATTTAGTACGACGGCCGTCTTTTGATTTGGATCCTTGATTGGAGCTGTTACGAGTATTTGTCCGGTTCTTGCGTTGAGCAGAAGGTCGTCTTTTCTTTGGTTTTCTTTTTTTGCGCTTTTCAGGAGGCAAGTCAATCACACCGGTGAGATTTTCATCAAAGTCCGTTTTATCTTCGACGATTTGTACATCATATTTATCCAAAAGTTCCTCCGGCTTTTGTCCTTTTTTATTCATTTGTTGGATTTCGGAGACTCGCTCTTTGGTCAAGGCAATCATCACCGTACCGCGATCAGTATTTTGATAAGCATAGAACATCATACCCTTGAATATGTCCATTTTTATGAGCTTAGCCTTACCGGCTTCCGTGATCAGATAATCCGCTTTTTTTGGAAATCCTTTGAGTGCATCCAAGTAGGTATCGAGTTCATAATTTAGACAGCACTTAAGTCGTCCGCATTGGCCGGACAGTTTAGTTTGGTTAATAGCTATATTTTGGTATCTGGCTGCCGATGTCGATACACTTTTAAAATCACTTAACCAAGTGGAGCAGCACAACTCTCTACCACAAGAACCTATCCCACCGATTCGTGCAGACTCTTGACGTGCTCCTATCTGCCTCATTTCTACTTTGACCTTAAAAGCTTGGGCATAACTCTTGACTAACTCTCTAAAATCTACTCGCCCATCTGCCGTATAATAAAAAGTAGCCTTACGCTTATCTGCTCGATATTCAATATCGCCGATTTTCATTTTGAGCCCGAGTGATTTTGCTATGACACGTGCCTGTACGAGGGTTTGGTATTCTAGATTGCGGGCAGATTCCAATTTTTCCAAATCGCGCTCATTGGCTTTTCTCAATACTTTAAATTGGACAGCACTTGCATGTACCTTCTTTTTTTTCATCTGTAGTCTCACGAGTTCGCCACTCAAATTGAGTCTCCCAACATCTGTTCCGCCTTGACTTTCGACGACGACCAAGTCACCCGTATGTACATCAATACGGTCACTATTAAGATAAAAATCCGTACGGCTCCCATCTTTAAAGCTCACTTCGACCATATGCATATCCAGCGGGTCGTGAAAGTCCAGCTTACTCAACCAATCAAAAGAGTTCTTTCGAGTACAGCCTCCCTTACTGCAGTTTCCTTTACTCTGACATCCCTTCGGCGTACCGGCATTTACTTGTCCACAACTTTCACATCCCATAACTTACACTTTTATTTTGTTGTATGATATTTTTTAGCTTGATACCGGCATCGGTCATGAGGATGCTTGCATTTCCATTGCGCTCCAGGCTAAATAAACACTCCTCGCACAAAGCGGCCAAACTATTTATTTGTTCCCAATCCAAACGCTCCTTGAGTACTTCTATTACGCGGTCTTCACTCTTTTGCATTCCTGCTTTATGATGTAGTAATCGTTTGACGAACAATAATCCATATCTAAAAAACATGCGTTGACTTTGCTTATGAAGTCGCGAAAAGTTATTGACCCATTGGATGTAAGGGGCATTGGACCATTTGATACCGAAGCGCATCCACTCCACCCAAATATCATGGATTTCTTCGTCCTGCTGTGTACTCATCCTGATAGCCTCATTGATATTTCCTTCAGTCCATTGAGCGATCCATTTGGCTTGTTGCTTATCTGCCAATTCTTCCTCTATCAGATACTGTTCTATAGCTTCTTCCGTCAGCTGACCTACAAAAATCTGCAAGCACCGTGATCGGATCGTATTCAAAATACGGTCCACTTCTTCGGCTATCAAAATCAAAAAAGTCCCATCGGTTGGCTCTTCAATCAACTTGAGCAGTCGATTTCCATCCTTGTCCAGATACTCTGCCATCCAAACAATCATCACTTTGTGTTTGCCTTGATAGGACTTCAATCCCATCGATCGTATGATTTCAAGACAGTTAAACGCAGAAATATTAGGGTTGCGTGTCTGCCCCCCAATTTTAGTCATCCAATCATTGATATCCAAATATAGATTTTCTTGGATGGCATTACGCCAATCAGCCAAAAATGTCTTCGTGCTTGTCTTTTCTTTATTCTTGGGATAGATCGGATAACTAAAGTGTACATCCGGATGGATAAGCTTAGCTACTTTTACACAATTTGAGCAAGCTCCACAAGCATCCGAAGTATCCGGTTGATCGCACATAAGATATCTAGTGAGCCATAATGCCAATGCCAGTTTGCCATTGGACCGAGGACCATGTAACAGAATAGCATGCGGTAACTGATCCTCAGTTACCAGGCGTCGGAGTTCCTGTTTTATCAGTTTTTGGTCTATGATATGATCCAAGTCCACATCAAGCTGTTGATCATATTACTCAAGACATAGCCGGAGCGACGGCAGATAGAATTTAGATCGTAACACCCTAATACAAAGGCACGCTACAAAACTGTATATATTCTTAAAATCTAAACAACATACTACTATATACGTGCCTAGATTTGTTGATAAAAATCCAATATTGAACCGACTCCCCTATCAAACTACATCTACAATGCTGTAAAAATAGTATTTTTATCCGCATCTATTAAAAAC
>JAJRUR010000165.1 GCA_024277695.1 Bacteroidota bacterium
ATTCTAGATCTATAAGTGCATAATTTTGGGACTTTAACTACTTTTTTGCCTTTCGGATAAAGTGGAGATTCACCCGTTCCGAAGACATTCTTCGCATAAGTGGCTGATATTCTGCTCGTTGTATTTTGTAAAAATACGTACACATATAATATATTATAATATAAAAAACCTCTACCTCACCCGTTCCGAAGACATTCTTCGCATAAGTATCTGATATTCTGCTTGTTGTATTTTGTCAAAATACGTACACATATAATATACTGTAATATAAAAAACCTTACTTCACCCGTTCCGAAGACATTCTTCGCATAAGTGGCTGATACTCTGCTTGTTGTATTTTGTCAAAATACGTACACATAGAACATATTGTAATATAAAAAACCCATACCTCACCCGTTCCGAAGATATTCTTCGCATATGTATCTGATACTCTGCTTGTTGTATTTTGTCAAAATACGTACACATATAACATATTGTAATATGTAAAATACTCGTAAATCTCCAAACGTTTCTTTCCAAGAATTCATTTTTTAGCTTGCCTTTCTGTACAGTATTTCATATAAATATCGTAGTTTTGCGTCGCTTTTTGGATATACATCCAAGCACGAGACTGTAGCTCAGTTGGTTTAGAGCATTACCTTGACAGGGTAGGGGTCGGGGGTTCGAATCCCTCCAGTCTCACAGTATGAAAATATTGAACACGCGTATTTATTAATACTCGTTTTTAAGATTGTAACCATGAGTTAGGACATCGGGATGTAGCTTAGTCCGGTTAAAGTGCTGGTCTGGGGGACCAGAGATCGGAGGTTCGAATCCTCTCATCCCGACAACCTTCCTGAAGTTGATTTCATAGAATCACTTCTACCCTATTAAAAAAAAGTGCCAAGCTTGCTTGAGCACTTTTTTTTGTCAAGAACCCCTCACTTCGGGTGACTTGCCTGTCAGATTATTGCAACACTGTATGGAAAGGATGAAGGGACAGTAGTTTAGATACAATATCTGCCTCTGTATTATTTGACTACTAATTTTAAGGTTTTGATCACGCGTCCATTTAGGGCAAATTGGATCAAGTAAAAGCCTGGTTTCCAATCTCTGACATCTTGTAGTACATGCACTTGACTATCCAAGGCATCATAAATAAGCTCAATTTCTTTGCCGATCAAGTTAAAAGCGGTGATCTTAAATTGGGCAGGTGATGGGGAGCTTATGTCAATGTTCGTATACGCTGTAGCCGGATTTGGTGAGATGCTGATTGTAACATCTTGAGTCGATATCTCGAACTGAGTTGATGTTTGCTCTACAAACTCCTGTACTCTACTGCTCTGCTCTTGCGCATAAGCATCCATTCGAGCGGTGAGGAGAAATACAAAGCCAAGTAAAAGTCTAATCATCAATCCGGATATATATATTTTTGCCCAAATATAAGCAATCTTGTGCAGAATACCTAAGTCTTGAGATTATTAGCTTCTAAAAAGCTATAGAATGCTTACATTTGAATTTAGAATACTAATAAGAGGGTTTATGGATTTTTTCCGAAAATATAAAAATGAAATCAAGTGGAGCATCTTTTTTTCGTTTAT
Organism: Bacteroidota bacterium; assembly: GCA_024277695.1. Taxonomy (GTDB): domain Bacteria; phylum Bacteroidota; class Bacteroidia; order Chitinophagales; family Saprospiraceae; genus JAJRUR01. The sequence goes on from JAJRUR010000165.1 coordinate 1,581, forward strand.
GATGATCGCTTGGGCGGTCTTTGAAAGATCTATGGGCTGGCATACAGATCAGATAGCAAATCATCCTATTTATAGCATGTTTTTTATTATTCCGGCTGTTGCATTCTATGCCTTGGCTTTAATGGAAAAGAAAAAAAAGGACTTTAGTGGTAAGATGACCTGGGGTCAATCATTTGTCAGCGGTTTAATAATGACTTCCTTCATCATGTTATGGGCGCCATTGGTTCAGTGGATTATTCACACGGTTGTTTCGCCCGATTATTTTGATACTGCAATACAAAACTCCGTCTCGATCGGCAAACTGAATGAAGAACAGGCGCGCTCTTTTTTTAGTCTTAAATCTTATATGATCCAAGCGGTATTCGGGGCAAGTCTGATGGGGATTCTGACTTCTGCGGTTGTTTCGCTTTTTACTCAAAGTAAGTAGTACCCATTGAATAAGAGTTCTTGAAGTGCTGCCGGGGGAATAAAAATAAATCTAAAATGAATAGAGCGTCTTTTTTAGGATAGTCGTATGTTCGCACAATATAGAAATCACTAATATTATGTTTTGGATGATTATTCCGGATTTTGCCTCACCCGAGGTATGGATGAGTTTATTGACTTTGACATTTTTGGAGATTGTACTCGGAGTAGATAATATTATATTTATCTCTATTGCAGCAGGCAAACTGCCCAAGGAGCGTCAAGCTAAGGCGACAAATATCGGACTTTTATTGGCTATGGTATTGCGGATCGTATTACTATTGGGTATATCGGTATTGATAGCGATGAAGGCACCTTGGATCAGTTATGAATCTGAATGGTTGAGTTTTGGACTCTCCGGTCAAAGTGTTATTTTGATTTTAGGTGGATTATTTTTATTATATAAGAGTACGAGTGAGATACACCATAAACTGGAAGGTGGACATTCAGATGCGCTTTCAAAGTCAAAAAAAGTTAGTTTTTCCAAAGTAATCGTTCAAATCACCTTGATCAATATTGTATTTTCTTTTGATTCTATTTTGACGGCAGTCGGGATGACTAATGGTATTGAAGGCGCTCTGTTAATCATGATTATTGCAGTGATTTTTTCTGTGATTATCATGATGGTGTTTGCAGTACCTGTCGGCAATTTTGTCAATCAACA